>NZ_JBFRCU010000026.1:0-79006 GCF_052113205.1 Inquilinus sp. YAF38
TTCACCAACAACGAAGCCGAGCGCGATGCCCGGATGATGAAACTCCGACAGAAAATCTCCGGCGGGTTCCGCACATCTCAAGGCGCAGACAACTTCGCCACGCTCCGCACCCTCATCGGCACCGCTCGAAAGCGCGGATGGAACCTGCTCGAAACACTGTCATCCTGCCCAACACAACTCATCCATAACCTCAACTCCGCCTAATCACGCCTGCACCTGGGCAGTTACCGCTGCGCTCGCAATGACGGTCCTTTGACGCCCGCGATCAGATCGCCGCGGTGACCTGGATCTCGACCCGGTATTCCGGGCCGGCCAGCTTGCTCTCGACCGTGGCGCGGGCGGGGGTGTTGCCGGGCGAGACCCACTTGTCCCAGGCCGCGTTCATGGCGGCGAAATCGGCGATGTCGGCCAGCCAGATGTTGGCGGTCAGCAGCCTGGTCTTGTCGGTGCCGGCCTCGGCCAGCAGCCCGTCGATCGTTGCCAGGATCTGGCGGGTCTGGTCGGTCACGTCCGGGGTCGGGGTCTCGGCCACCTGGCCGGCCAGGAACACGCGGTCGCCATGGATGACGGCCGCACTCATGCGCGGGCCGACGCCGATGCGCTTGATGGTCATTGAATCCTCTTTCTTCCTTCGGGTGGGTCAGGAGTCGAGCCCGGCCAGCAGCCGGGCCCGGGTGGGTTCGTCGACGAAGGCGGCCTGCAGCGCGGTGCGCGTCACCTGCCGCAGGGCAGCCTCGTCGAGGCCGAAATGCCGCTCCGCCACCTCGTATTCGTGACCGATGGTGGTGCCGAAATAGGGCGGGTCGTCGCTGTTCAGCGTCACCTTCACCCCGGCTTCCATCAGCTGGCGCAGCGGATGGGCACGATAGTCGGGATAGACCTTGGTGGCGACGTTGCTGGTGGGGCAGACCTCCAGCACCATGCCGCGGTCGGCCAGCTCGCGCACCAGCACCGGGTCCTCGATCGAGCGCACGCCGTGGCCGATCCGGGCGACCGGCAGGCGCAGGGCAGCCCAGATGCTTTCCGGCCCCGCCGCCTCGCCGGCATGGACGTTGCAGGCCAGGCCGGCCTCGTCATGGGCGATGCGGAAGGCCTGGGCGAACAGCTGCGGCGGGAAGCCGGCCTCGTCGCCGCCCATGCCGAAGCCGGTGACCAGCGGATGCGGGTGCTTCGCCGTCAGCTTCGCCACCTCGACCCCGCGCTCGGCCCCCAGATGGCGGACGCAGGTAACGATGATGCGGGATTCGATGCCGGTCTCGGCCCGTGCATCCTCGATGCCCCGGACGATGCCGTCGAGATGGCCCTGATAGGACAGGCCGGCCGCAGCGGCATGGTCGGGCGAGGACATCAGCTCGGCATAGATCGCGCCTTCGGCGGCGCAGGCCTTCAGGTACTCGTAGGTGACGTCGCGATAGTCCCGCTCGGTCTTGATCACCGTGCTGGCGGTGTCATAGACCTTGAGGAAGTGCAGGAAATTGGTCCAGGCGAACTCGCCCTGGGCGTCGAACAGGTCCGCCGGCAGGGCCATGCCGTGCCGGGCGGCCAGGCGGCGGACCAGATCCGGGCCGGCCGCGCCCTCCAGATGCAGGTGAAGCTCCGCCTTCGGCAGCATCGCCGCGCCCTTTCTCATGATACTGGAACCCCGCTCTCGCCGGCCGGGTCGGTCGCCCCCGCGGGCGGCGAGACCGGCGATCGGGTGCGCGTCTCGCGGTGCAGGATGTAGAGGCCGCTGGCGACGACCACCGCCGAGCCGACCCAGATCCACAGATCGGGCACGTCGCCCCACAGCATGAAGCCCAAGCCCACGCCCCAGATCATGCCGGTGTATTCGAACGGCACCACGATCGACGGCGTGGCCACGCGATAAGCCTGCGCCATCATGATCGCACCGATGCCGCCGAGCAGGCCGAGCACGGCGAGGAGGCCGGCATCCTTCCAGGTCGGGGTCACCCAGACGAAGGGCATCTGCACCCCGGCGACGGCGACGATGACGATGGTGGCGTAGAAAATCATCGAGGCGTTGGTCTCGGTGCGGCTGTACAGCCGCATCAGCACCATCGACAGGGCATAGGCGGCGGTGGCCAGCAGCGCGATGGCGCCGCCGCCACCGAAGGTGCTGCCCTCTCCGCCCGGGCGGATCATGATCATCACCCCGGCGAAGCCGACCAGGACGGCCAGCCAGCGCTTGAGGCCGACCTTCTCGCCCAGGATCGGCGCTGACATAGCGGTGATGAACATCGGCGCGGCGAAGCCGATGGCGTAGGCATCGGCCAGCGGCATCACCGCGAAGGCCCAGAAGAAGCCGAAGGTGCCGACGCAGCCGACCAGGCCGCGCATCATGTGCACCCCGACCCGTTGCGTCCGTAGCGCCTTGAGACCGGGCGGCCGATACAGCATCACCAGGGTCGGTATCAGCCCGATCGAGGCGCGGAAGAACACGATCTGGGCGATCGGATAGTCGGCCGACAGCCATTTGATCATGGCGTCCATGATGCACAGGAGGAAGATGCCGCCGGTGTAGAGGGCGATGCCCTGCGCCGCGGACTGCTTCGCCTGTGGCGGCGCGGCCGCGGCCTGCGTGTCCATGCTCAGGCGATCCGCTCGGCGACGAGCGCCGGCTGGGCCGGGGCGGTGTCGGCGACGGTCATTGCGGCGCGGATCGCGGCTTCCGCCGCGGCGGCCGAGGCCTCGTCGCGGGCGTGCAGCAGGGCCAGCGGCCGGCCCTTGGCGCCGACCGCCTCGCCGATCGCGGCGATGTCGGTCAGGCCGACGGCGTGGTCGACGCCGTCCTCCGGCCGGATCCGCCCGCCGCCAAGCGCGACGATGGCGACACCGATCGCCCGGGCGTCGACCGCGGCGACGACGCCGTCGCGCCCCGCCGCGATCGGCTGCACCACCGGCGCCGCCGGCAGGTGGTCCTTCTCCAGGATGTCGGCCGGGCCGCCCAGGTCGCGGACCATGCGGGCGAAGCGCTCCGCAGCGGCGCCGCTGGCCAGGGCATGCTCGACCTTGACCCGGGCCGCCTCGGCATCGGCGGCCAGGCCGCCGATCACCAGCAGCTCGGCGGTCAGCCGGGCCGTCACTTCCCAGAGCCGCTCGTCCTTCGGCCCGCCGGTCAGCAGGTCGATCGCCTCGCGCACCTCGACGGCATTGCCGGCGGAGCGGCCCAGCGGCTGGTTCATGTCGGTCAGCAGCGCCACGGTCGGCAGGCCGCCGCCATTCGCCACGTCGACGATCGACCGGGCCAAAGCGCGGGCGTCGCCGATATCGCTCATGAAGGCGCCGGTGCCGAACTTCACGTCCATCACCAGCCCGCCCAGCCCGGCGGCCATCTTCTTCGACAGGATCGAGGCGGTGATCAGGTCGATCGATTCGACCGTGCCGGTGGTGTCGCGGATGGCGTAGATGCGGCGGTCGGCCGGGGCGATGTCGCGGGTGGCGCCGACGACGGCACAGCCGGCCGAGCGCACCACCCGGTCCAGCAATTCCGTCTCCGGCTGGCTGACATAGCCCGGGATCGCATCCATCTTGTCCAAGGTGCCGCCGGTGTGGCCCAGGCCACGGCCGGAGATCATCGGCACGAAGCCGCCGCAGGCGGCGACGATCGGGGCCAGGATCAGGCTGGTCTTGTCGCCGATGCCGCCGGTCGAATGCTTGTCCAGCACCGGGCCGGGCAGGTTCGCGCCCGACCAGTCCAGCACCCGGCCGGACCGCGCCATGGCGCGGGTGAAGGCCACCCGCTCCGGCATGGTCATGCCGCGAAAGAACACGGCCATGGCGAAGGCGGCGATCTGGGCGTCGGTGACGCTGGCATCGACCGCGCCGCGCACCATCGCCTCGATCTCGGCATCGGCGAGCACGGCCCCGTCGCGCTTGCGGCGGATGATCTCCTGCGGCAGCAACGCCATCTCAGCGGCGCTCCGCCGGCGCGGCAGCGAACTCGGACATGGCGACCCTCGGGCGAATCCGTTTGGACACGGTTGGTTCTTACTAGGACGGGAAGCGGACGGACGCCAGCGCCGTTCTGAGGCGTCAGTCCTGCAGGTTCTCTGGCCCGAAGGAATGCGGCAGCAGGGCGTCGAGGGTCGTGGTCAGGCGCAGCCCTTCCGGCCCGCAGACATGGATCTTCGTGTCACCGCGGGCGAATTCCCGGATGCGCTGGCGGCAGCCGCCGCAGGGCGTGCACAAGAGGGTGTCGCCGGCCTCGCCG
Source organism: Inquilinus sp. YAF38 (assembly GCF_052113205.1). Taxonomy (NCBI): domain Bacteria; kingdom Pseudomonadati; phylum Pseudomonadota; class Alphaproteobacteria; order Rhodospirillales; family Rhodospirillaceae; genus Inquilinus; species Inquilinus sp. YAF38. The sequence continues at coordinate 4,211 of NZ_JBFRCU010000026.1, forward strand.
CCGATCACCACGATCTCCTCGATCGCCCGGCCGCCGGCCGCGACCATGATGCCGATCGCCGTCGCCTCGGCGCATTGGCTCTGCGGATAGGCGGCGTTCTCGACATTGCAGCCGGCATGGATGCGGCCGTCCGGCGTGCGGATCGCGGCGCCAACCGGGAAGTGCGAATAGGGCACGTGGGCGCGGGTGCGGGCGGCGCTGGCCGCCTGGAACAGCGCCTCGAAGCCGGGATCGGTCATCACCGTTCCTTGACATAGGGCACGCCGCTGGCCTTCGGCGCCGTCGCCCGGCCGATGAAGCCGGCCAGCAGGACCACGGTCAGGATATAGGGCAGCGCCTGGATGAACTGGACCGGAATCTCGCCGATGCCCGGGATGCGGGTGCCCTGCAGCCGCGCCTCCAGCGCGTCGAGCATGCCGAACAGCAGGCAGGTCAGCATCACCGGCCAGGGCTTCCACTTGGCGAAGATCAGGGCGGCGAGGGCGAGATAGCCCTTGCCGGCGGTCATGTCCGGGCCGAAGGAGGCGTTCTGCGCCACCGATAGATAAGTGCCGGCGAAGCCGCACAGCACGCCGGTGAGGGCGATCGCCCGGTAGCGCAGCCCGGAGACCGAGATGCCGGCGGTGTCCACCGCGGCCGGGCTCTCGCCCACCGCGCGCAGCCGCAGGCCGAAGCGGGTGCGGTAGACGATCCAGGAGACCAGCGGCACCGCCAGGAAGGCGGCGTAGACCAGGATCGAATGGCCGGAGATCAGCTCGGACCAGATCGGCCCGACCACCGGCACCTCGCGCAGCGTGTCGGCCAGCGGCAGCGCGATCTGCTGGAACCGGGCGTCGCCCTCCAACGACGGGGTCTGGCCGCCGCGCTGGTACCAGGCGATGCCGAGCGTGACCGTCAGGCCCGAGGCCAGGATGTTGATGGCGAGGCCGGAGACCACCTGGTTGCCGCGATGGGTGATCGAGGCGTAGCCGTGCAGCAGCGCCAGCACCACCGAGACCACCACGCCCATGCCGAGCCCGGCCCAGGCCGAGCCGGCATAGGATGCCATGGCGGCGGAGGCGAAGGCGGCGGCCAGCATCTTGCCCTCGAGCCCGATGTCGACCAGCCCGGCCCGCTCCGCGAACAGCCCGGCCAGCGCCGCCAGCACCAGCGGCGTCGAGGTGCGGATGGTGGCGTCGAGCAGCGCGATGACGTCGAGCAGGGTCATCCCGCCGCCCCTCCCGCCGCCGGCAGCGGTGCTGGCCGCCGGCGGAACAGCGCCTCGATCTTTGGCCGGAACATGTTCTCCAGCGCGCCCGCGAAGAGGATCACAAGGCCCTGGATGGTCACCACAAGCCATTTGGTGATTTCCGGCATCTCGAAGCTCAGTTCGGTGCCGCCCTGGTACAGCGCGCCGAACAGCACCGCTGCGAAGACGATGCCGAAGGGATGGTTGCGGCCCATCAGCGACACGGCGATGCCGACGAAGCCGGCGCCGGCGACGAAGTTCAGCAGCAGCCGCCGGTTGAAGCCCATCACCTCGTTCACCGCGATGAAGCCGGACAGGGCGCCGGAGATGCACATCGCCATGATGATGATGYCGGCCACCGAGATGCCGCCATAGACCGCGGCGCGGGGATTCAGCCCGACCGCCCGCAGGGCATAGCCCCAGCGGGTGTGCCAGATGAAGATCCAGACGAAGACGCAGCAGGCCAGCGCCCAGAGGAAGGTGAGGTTGAGCGGCAGCCGCGGCAGCTTGTAGCCGAACCAGGACACCATCTCGGTGATCGTCGGCATCGTCGTGTTCGGCAGGAAGGCCCGGGTCTCCGGCGATTGCTGGCCCGGCGCGATCATCACATGGACCAGCAGGTAGACCATCAGCGACGAGGCGATGAAGTTGAACATGATCGTCGTGATGACGATGTGGCTGCCCCGCTTCGCCTGCAGATAGGCTGGAATGAAGGCCCAGGCGGCGCCGAACAGGGCCGCCGCGACGATCGCCAGCGGCAGCACCAGGATGAAGGGCAGGAAGTCGAGATAGAGGCAGACCAGCGCCACGCCGAGGCCGGCGAAATAGGCCTGGCCTTCGGCGCCGATGTTGAACAGCCCGGCATGGAAGGCGACCGCGACGGCCAGGCCGGCGAAGATGAAATCGGTGGTGTAGTACAGCGTGCGGCTGAGGTTCGGCACGGTCCCGAAGGCGCCCTTCAGCAGCAGCTCCGCGGCCCGGACCGGGGTGTAGAGGTAGTCCGCCCCAGGCAGCGTGCCGTCGGCATACTGGCCCCAGTAGATCAGCAGCACCACCAGCCCGGCCGCGACGAAGGCCAGCACTAGGTTGACCAGCGGGATCAGGGCGATCGACACCCAGCGCGGCACGTCGGCCGGACGGCCGAGCGCGCTCATTCCGCGGCCTCCTGCTGGACGCCGGCCATCATCAGGCCCAGCGATTGCTCGGAGGCGCCGTCAGCCGCGACCTCACCGACGATCATGCCGTCGAACATCACCAGGATGCGGTCGGCCAGCGAGCGGATCTCGTCCAACTCGACCGACACCAGCAGGATCGCCTTGCCGCTGTCGCGCAGCGCCACGAGGCGGCGGTGGATCGCCTCGATCGCACCGATGTCGACGCCGCGGGTCGGCTGGCCGACCAGCAGCACCTTCGGGTCGCGCTCGACCTCGCGGCCGACGATGATCTTCTGCTGGTTGCCGCCGGAGAAGTTAGCGGCCTTGAGATGCGGGTTCGGCGGCCGGACGTCATAGTCCTTCATCAGCCGCTCGCAATGGGCCAGCACCTTGCGGCCGTCGGTCATCACCGCGCCGTTATAGGCCGGGTCGGCATGATGGCCGAGGATCGCGCATTCGGCGGCAGTGAAGGCGGTGACCAGTCCCTCGCGGTGGCGATCCTCCGGCACATGGCCGACGCCCAGCGCGCGCAGCGTCCCGGCATCGACATGAGACAGCGAGGACAGCGCGGTGCCGCCGACGGCGATGTCGCCCTTGGCCGGCCGGACCATGCCGGCCAGGGCGGCCAGCAGCTCCGACTGGCCGTTGCCGGAGACGCCGGCGATGCCGACGATCTCGCCGGCCCTGAGCGCGAAGGACACGTCCTTGACCCGGCGCACGCCCTGGCCGTCGACGACGTCGAGGCCGCGCACCTCCATCAGCGTCGCGCCCGGCCGGGCCGCGGTCTTGTCAACCCGCAGCAGCACCTTGCGGCCGACCATCAGCTCGGCCAGCTGCTCGCGGCTGGTCTCCTTCGTCGCGACATTGGCGACGACGCGGCCCTGCCGCATCACCGTCACCGCATCGGTGATCGCCATGATCTCGCGCAGCTTGTGGGTGATCAGGATCACCGTCTTGCCCTGTGACCGCAGCGCCGCGAGGATGCGGAACAGGTGGTCGGCCTCCTGCGGCGTCAGCACGCCGGTCGGCTCGTCCAGGATCAGGGTGTCGGCGCCGCGATACAGCGCCTTCAGGATCTCGACCCGCTGCTGCAGCCCGACCGGCAGGTCGCCGACGATGGCGTCGACCGGCACCTCCAGGGTGTATTCGCGCTCCAGCCGCTGCAGCTCCGCCCGCGCCCGGGCCTTGCCGCCGGCCAGCAGCGCGCCGCCCTCGGCGCCGAGGATCACATTTTCCAGCACGGTGAATGGCTCCACCAGCATGAAGTGCTGGTGCACCATGCCGATGCCGGCCGCGATCGCGTCGCTGGAGGAGGTGATGCGCTGCGCCCGGCCATTCACCAGGATCTCGCCGCTGTCGGCCTCGTAGAAGCCGTACAGGATCGACATCAGGGTCGACTTGCCGGCGCCATTCTCGCCGATGATGCCATGGATCGTGCCGGGGGCGATCGTCAGCGACACGTCCTGGTTGGCCTTGACCGGGCCGAAGCTCTTGCTGATGCCGCGCAATTCGATGGCCGGCGGCGCCCCCGCAGGGGCACCGCCGACCGTCGCGGCGCGGGTCACGCCATCATTGTCCATTGCGGATCGGACGCCGCCGTCACATCGGGCAGGAGTTGTTGGTGCGGTAGTCCACCACCTGGATCGAGCCGTCGATGATGCCCTTGGAAGCCGCGTCGACCTTGGCCTTCATCTCCGGCGTGATCAGCTTGGCGTTGTTCTCGTCCTGGGCCCAGCCGACGCCGTCCTCCTTCAGGCCGAGCACGTTGACGCCGGGCTTGAACTTGCCGTCCTGGGCCGATTTGAAGACGTTGTAGGCGGCGACGTCGACCCGCTTCAGCATCGAGGTCAGGACCGAGCCGGGATGCAGGTGGTTCTGATTGCTGTCGACGCCGATCGACAGCTTCTTGGCGTCGGCCGCGGCCTGCAGCACACCGAGGCCGGTGGCGCCCGCCGCGGCATAGACCACGTCGGCGCCGCGATCGAACTGGCTGCGCGCCAGCTCGCCGCCCTTGGTCGGGTCGTTCCAGGCGGCCGGGGTGGTGCCGGTCATGTTCTCCAGCACCTTGGCGCTGGAATTGGCGTAGTGCACGCCCTGGACATAGCCGCAGCTGAAGGCGCGGATCAGCGGGATGTCCATGCCGCCGACGAAGCCGACCGTGCCGGTCTTCGAGGCCAGCGCCGCCAGCACGCCGACCAGGAACGAGCCTTCCTGCTCCTTGAACACGATCGACTGGACGTTCGGCTTCTCGACCACCGCGTCGATGATCGCGAACTTCACGTCCGGGAACTCGTCGGCGACGATCTCCAGCGCCGGGGCTTGGGCGAAGCCGACGGCGATGACGACGTTGGCGCCGTTCTCGGCCATGCGCCGCAGTGCCTGCTCGCGCTGGGACTCGTTGGTGACCTCGAACTCGGCGATCTTGACGCCGGATTCGTCGGACCACTTCTTCGAACCGTTGTAGATGCCTTCGTTGAAGGAGCGGTCGAACTTGCCGCCCATGTCGAAGACCACTGCCGGCTTCACCTCGTCGGCGAAGGCAGCCCCGGCCACGAGCGCCGTGGAGAGGGCGAGGGCGGAGAGAAGGTTTTTCATTGTTGGAAGACGCTCCCTGTCGGACCAAGAGTCAGAACATATCTGCCATGCGCATGGGGCGCCAGCGCCGCGAGGGGCCATGGGCATGGTGGAGGATATGGAGCAGGCCGGCTGCGCCCGGCGTCGGATACCGTCGTCATGATCTCTCCCAGGGGCTCGATCCCGGACATCCAGCCGGGAGACGACGAACCGCAAGCCTCGCATGGCGCCGTGGCCGGATTCCCGTGCCTCGGCGCCGCCTCTCCTGAAATCGAACCGTAACGAAATCCTGACCAAACGGTCAAAGCAAATTTGCGTTGAAAATCAGTATTAATATCGGACAAAAGACCTATCGCCAGGCCCCGTGGGTTGCGCCGGCCGTTCGCCCGCAGATCTGCTCAAAATTCCAGCACCGTCATTGCGAGCGCAGCGAAGCAATCCAGGGGCCGCTCGCACCGGCCCCTGGATTGCTTCGTCGGCTTCGCCTCCTCGCAATGACGGCGAGGGGGCTCGTTGGGCTGTGCTCAATCACCCAGGGCCGGGGCAGGCGCCGCGGCGTCGGGCGCGGTCGGGTCAACTGCCGCCGTGGCGACCAGCCAGTCGCGGAAGGCGCGGACGGCCGGCCGGTCAATGGCGTCGGTCCGGCACAGGAAATGGTAGGCGTAGTCGGCCACCTGGATGTCCGGGAACGGGCGGATCAACCGGCCGCGGACCAGGTCGTCGGCCATGATCGAGCTGCGGCCGAGCGCAACGCCTTCACCGGCCGCGGCCGCCTCCAGCATCATGTGGCTGTCGCTGTAGCGCGGCCCGCGGCGGTGGTCGATGTCGTCGAGCCCGAAATACAGCAGCCAGTGCTGCCAGGTGACCCAGGGCTCGTCGTCCCCTGTGACCACGTCGTGGATCAGGGTGTGATGGCGCAGATCCTGAGGGGCCAGCAGCGGGTGCGGGCCGTCGAGCAGCTGAGGGCTGCACACCGGGAACACCGCGTCGTCGAGGAAGCGCTCGACATGCAGGCCGGGCCAGCCGCCACGGCCGTAGCGCAGGGCGATGTCGACCCGCTCGCCCCGGAAATCCACCGCCTGGTGCTGGGCCCGGACCTCGATTTCGAGGCCGGGGTTGAGCCGGCGGAAGCCGGCCAGCCGCGGCAGCAGCCAGCGCACGGCGAAGGACGGCAGCACGGTGACCGACAGCACGGTCTGGACGTCGTCGACCCGGATCCGCGCCACCGCCTCGGCCAGCCGGTCGAAGCCGCGGGTCAGCTGCGGCGCCAGGATCCGGGCCTGCTCGGTCAGCACCAGCCCGCGCGGCAGCCGCTGGAACAAGGCGACGCCGAGATGCGCCTCCAACGCCTTGACCTGATGGCTGACCGCGGCGGGGGTGACCGCGAGCTCGTCGGCCGCATCGACGAAGCTGAGGTGCCGGGCGGCAGCCTCGAAGGCGCGGAGGGCGTTCAGCGGAGGCAGGCGGCGCGCCATCGGATCAGCTCGGTCGAGCGATAGATTTTCTAAGCCGTAGCACGAGAAAGCCTCGTTTGTCGAAGCGAGAACGAAGGCGCAACTATCAGGGCGAGGCAAATGCTTCCCTGCGGGGCCAGCCGCCTCAAAAGCAAGGAGAACCGTCATGTCCGCCACTGGAATCCAGCTCACCGCCTCTCGTGCCGACCTCGCCACCCGCGGCATGGTCCTGCGCCTGGTCGACCGGCTTCTGGACTGGCAGGACCGCGAGCGCCAGCGCCGCCACCTGTCCAGCCTCGACGACCATGTCCTGGCCGATGTCGGCCTGAGCCACAGCGATGTCGAGGCCGAGATCCGCAAGCCGTTCTGGCGTGCCTGACCTCGAGGCAGGTCGCCGTCCTGCGATCCGCGGTTCCGCGGCCTGCCAGAGAGATCTTTTCGGAATTCCAAACACCGTCATTGCGAGCGCAGCGAAGCAATCCAGAGCCGCGCGCATAGGCCCCTGGATTGCTTCGTCGGCTTCGCCTCCTCGCAATGACGGCGAGGAATAGCGTCGTCAAAAGTCTCGCTACAGCTTGATAACCTGTAGGCCGCCCGTCCCCATGAACACGAACAGGCGACGGCCCGGCATCACCCGCAGCCGGCGGGCCTCGGCCGGAAGCTGATAGCGGTTCAGCAAGGTCGGCCGGCGCGGATTGCGCACATCGACCTCCTCGATAGTCCCGTCCGTCGCGACGAACACCGATCCGGAGCCGAGCGCGATCGCCCGATCAACCCCGGCGGCCGCGTAGAACCCGATGCGGACCGGCCGGCTCGGCTGGCTCACATCGAGGATGTGCAGGCCGCTCGAGCATCGCAGATGGACGGTCCGGGCGTCGTCGCTGACGGCCAGGTCACTCGCGAACTCGCAATCGTCGGTGTAGCGGCCGATCTCGCTGATCTGCGAGGGGTTGCCGACATCGAAGACGCGCAATCCACCCGGAGGACCTCCCGCGGCGTCCGGCGCGCTGGCCGCGAAGAGGAACCGTCCGGCCAGTTGCAGCCGCTCGACCCGGGTATCGACCGGAACCGCATCCCGCACCACCGGACGGGCCGGGTTCGACACATCGACCGACGTCACCGAGCCTCCGTTCGTGGCCGTGCCGAGATAGACATGCCGGCCCTTCCCCGCGATCGCGGAGGAGAATTCGGCGGGCAGGCGCCCCAGCTCGCGCGGCGACGACGGATTGCTGAGATCGACCACGATCAGCCCATAGCCCCAGGCCGCCAGATAGGCCCGCCTGCCATCCACCGCCATGTCCTCGAACGCCCGGGCTTGCTTGGCCTTCGGCAGGTCGGCGTCGAACCGCCCCGTCGGCGTGAAGTCGTCGTCATTGGCTGCACTCAGCCCATACACATTCTGCAGCAGGACCAGGCTGCGGTCGATCAGGGCCGCGTCCATGACATCGGCGCCGCCAAGGGTGTCGACGACACTGGCCAAGCGGGGCGATGCCGTCTTGCCGGTGTCGAACAGCGCCAGCTGATCGGTGGTGGTGGCCACCCATCCGAACTGGCCCTTCACGGTGGTCGTTTCCGCGGCGAAGGCATTGGCGAAATCGGCGCGGCCGACCCGGCGGACCGGCAGGCGCAGGCTCCAGACACTGACGCCGGAGGCCCCGAAGCCGTAGGCCTTGTCGCCGGCGATGAAGCCGTTGAAGAGCGCCTCGCCCGGCGCCGCGCTGCCCCACAGCAGCGGCGCACCGCCCCAGGGCGGCAGGTAATACAGGTTGACGCTCAGCCCGAACCCCACCGCGAGCGGCCAGGCGAACTGCAAGCGAAAATTCTCGAACCCGTCCAGGTTTTCGCTGGTCACTTTCTTGGGAAAATTCTTCCGGCTGTTGTCGAACACCTGCAGCAAGGTATCGCCCAGCCACGTCCGGGCGGACGTGAAGATGCGGCCGCCGGCGATGCCGACCACATCGGCGGGGCCGCCCTCGACCACCCGGATGGCCCTGGGGTAGAGCGGATCGGCCAGGGAGTGGACGACCACGCCTCTTTCGCTGTCGAACGCGTAGAGAAAGTCGCCGTCGATCGAGATGGCGGTGATGTTTTCGGGCGATGCGCTTTTCCGCAGGAGGCCGCCGTCGATCAGCCTCGGGCGGCCCGGATCGAGGAGGGAATAGATGGCCAGGCCGGAGGAACTGCCGCCCCGCTGCCAGCTGGCGTAAAGATACCGGCCTCGCGACGCGATCGCGGTGATGACGCCGGGGAGCGGCTGTCGGCGCGTGTCGCCGGCCAGCCGGGGCGCCTCCGGAGTCCGGTAGTCCCATGCCGTGACGGTGGATCCAGTCGGAAGATAGACGAAGTCACCTCGCTTCAAGGGGACGCCGATCCGGCCGCCATAGGCCGTCTGATTGGCCCGCGTCGCCAGCTCCTGCACCAGATCCTGCGAATGCGCCAGACCTGCGCCGAATATCGCGAGGGTCAGCGCCAGCGCTATCTGTCTTGAATACCGAAATGCCGTTTGCCGCACACGCGCCGATAATCTTGTCATTTCAGATTCCCCCACGACCGACTCCGTTTGATTGGGTTGGTTTTTCGGTACGTCGCAATGCTCGGTGTTGATCCGTCATGGCGAGCCCCGCAGGGGCGTGGCCACCAAGGGCCGCTCGCACCGGCTTCTGGATGGCCACGTCGGCTTCGCCTCCTCGCCATGACGGGAAAGGGGCGAAGATTCGCTCTCAGGATTCGGATCTGGGTTTAACCATTACAAACGAAACGAAACCTGACAAGAGGATTTTCTGAAACAGAAGACAGTGGCTGGAGGTCTATTCAATATTGCCAAAAATTAGATTCTTTTATTGTAAATCATGACACTTGTTTTGTCTTGTCCAGCAGCCTGCCGCGGGGCGGGGCTCGTCGTGACGATCGCCGCATCCCATCGGTGACCTCGCCGCCTGGCGGCAGCCGGATCGGATGCTAGATTGATCCCATGACCGAAGGGACCGTCGCCCGCACCGAGACCCTGGCCGAGGAGATCGCGAATGCGGTCACCCACGGCATCGGCGCCGCCCTGGCCGTGGCCGGTCTGGTGGTGCTCCTGGTCCTGGCCAGCCTGTACGGCGGCGCGCTCGAGATCGTCAGCCTGGCGATCTACGGCGCGACGCTGGTGTTGACCTATGTGTCGTCCACCCTGCTGCATGCGGCGCGCACGGCCCGGTTCAGGCACGCCTGCAATCTGCTCGACCATGCCTCGATCTATCTGCTGATCGCCGGCACCTATACTCCGTTCCTGCTGCTCGGCCTGCGCGGCGCCTGGGGCTGGACGCTGTTCGCGGTGATTTGGGGGCTGGCGATCACCGGCGTGGTGCTGCGGCTGTCCTGGCGCCGCTACGGCCGGCACATCGCGCTGCCGCTCTATCTCGGCATGGGCTGGCTGATCCTGGTCGCGATCGGCCCGGTGTGGTCGTCGCTCGGCGGCGCCGCCGTGGGCTGGATCGTGGCCGGCGGCCTCGCCTACACCGCCGGCGTCGCGTTCTATGTCTGGGAGCGGCTGCCGTTCAACCACATGATCTGGCACCTGTTCGTGCTGGCCGGCAGCGCCCTGCACTTCACCGGCATCATGATCACCGTCGTGCCCCGCGGCTGATTCGGCTGCCGCTCGCAGGGTCTTTGCTGCGATACGCGAAAGAACCGTCAGGCAGGGGACGGAGAGGCGGGTTTCAGAGAACGCCGCTCAGATCTCCAGGTGCGAGCCCAGCTCGACCGCGCGGTTGGCCGGGATGCGGAAGAACTCGGTGGCGCTCAGCGCGTTGTTCGACATCAGGATGAACAGCCACTCCTGCCACGGCGGCAGCTCGGGCCGCGGCGACGGCACGAAATACTCCCGGCTCATGAAGAACGAGGTGTCGGCCATGTTGAAGCCCAGACCCTTGGCGGCGCAGGCGGCCAGGGCGCGGGGCACGTCCGGCTGCTGCTGGAAGCCGTAGCGCACGATCACCGTGTAGAAGCCGTCACCGAGATCCTTGATCTCGATGCGCTGGTCGTCGTCGACCCGCGGCTCGTCCGTGGTCTCGACCTTCAGCAGCACCACGCGCTCGTGGATGATCTTGTTGTGCTTCAGGTTGTGCAGCAGGGCGAAGGGCACGACGCCGACATTGCCGGTCATGAAGATGCCGGTGCCGGGCACCCGGTGCGCCCGCTTGTACATCTTGCCCTCGACGAAGGTCGCCAGCGGGATGGCGTCGCGGTAGCGCCGCCGATACAGGATCTCGCGGCCCTTGCGCCACACCCACATCAGCGTCGTCAGCGCCACCGCCAGCACCAGCGGGAACCAGCCGCCATGCAGAATCTTGATGGTGTTGGCGCCGAAGAAGGCAAGGTCGATGAACAGGAACGTCGCGAACAGCGGCGCCGCGGTCCAACGGCTCCAGCCCCAGCGGTGGCGGGCGACGAGATAGGCCAGCACGCTGGTCACCGCCATGGTGCCGGTCACGGCGATGCCGTAGGCCCCGGCCAGGGCGCTGGAGGAGCCGAAGCCGACCACCAGGATGACCACCGCGGCGTAGAGCGACCAGTTGATCCGCGAGATGTAGATCTGGCCCTTCTCCTCGGCCGAGGTGTGCCGCACCTCCAGCCGCGGCATGTAGCCGAGCTGGGCCGCCTGCTGGCTGACCGAGAAAGCGCCGGAGATCACGGCCTGGGAGGCGATCACCGTGGCCATGGTGGACAGGATCACCATCGGGTACAGGCCCCAGGACGGGGTCAGCAGGAAGAAGGGCGATTCGATCGCCGCCGGGTTCTCGATCAGCAGCGCGCCCTGGCCGAAATAGTTCAGCAGCAGCGCCGGCCAGACGAAGCTGACCCAGGCGATGCGGATCGGAGCGCGGCCGAAATGGCCCATATCGGCATAGAGCGCCTCGCCGCCGGTGACCGCCAGCACCACCGAGCCGAGCACGACGATGGCGGCCCAGGGGCTGGTGTAGAACAGCTCGACCGCGTGGTTCGGCCAGATCGCCGCCAGCACGTCGGGGCGGCCGACGATCTGGACGGCGCCGAGCAGGCCGATGACCAGGAACCAGACGCACATGATCGGGCCGAAGGCCGATCCGACCTTGGCCGTGCCATGGGCCTGGACCATGAAGATCAGGGTCAGGATGATCAGCGTCAGCGGGATGATGTAAGGGTCGAAGACCGGCGTCGCGATCTTCAGGCCCTCCACGGCGCTGAGCACCGAGATCGCCGGGGTGATGACGCCGTCGCCGTAGAACAGCGCCGCGCCGACGATGCCCAGGAGGACGATGAAATGGCCCCATCTCTTGCCGCGCCGCGCCCGGAAGGCCAGGGCGGTCAGGGCCAGCACGCCGCCCTCGCCGCGGTTGTCAGCGCGCATCACGAAGGAGACGTATTTGATCGTGATGATCAGCGTCGTCGCCCAGAAGATCAGCGACAGCACGCCCAGCACCGCCCCCTCGGAGACGCCGGGCGCCCCCGGATGGGTGAAGCATTCCCGGATGGTGTAGAGCGGGCTGGTGCCGATGTCGCCATACACGACGCCGATGACGCCGAGCAGCTTGGGGGCGAGCGATTGGCCGTCGCGCGAGTCGGTTGCGAGGGTCGTCATCGCGCCTTCCTAGTCGGATGGCGCGCCGTCGACAACCCGGCCGTTGCTGGCATGCCCATCGCCCCTTCGCTGCCCTCGGTGCCGAGGGTGCGGGGATCGCCGCGCCGAGGCAAGCCCCGGCTTCGGTCGGCCCGGGTCAGCGAGACCATTTCAGAACAGCAATTCATCCCTTTGCCGTCATTCCCGCGAAAGCGGGAATCTCTTTCCGGTCCAAGCGTGACGAGATCCCCGCTTTCGCGGGGATGACGGGTTTGGGGAATTCTGAAAAGGTCTCTCAGGGGCGCCTAAATGCAGCGGCCGCCATCGACCTCGAGCGCGACGCCGGTGACCATCGAGGCCTCGTCGGAGGACAGATACAGCGCAGCGTTGGCGATGTCCTCGGGCGTGCTCATCCGGCCGAGCGGGATGGTGGCCAGGAACTGGGCCCGCCGCTCCGGCGTGTCTTCGCCGAGGAAGGTCGAGGTCAGGCCGGTCTGGCCCAGCACCGGGCACAGGCAGTTGACCCGGATCTTCGGCGCCAGCTCGACCGCCATCGACTTGGTGGCGGTGATCACCGCGCCCTTCGAGGCGTTGTACCAGGTCAGGCCGGGCCGCGGCCGGATGCCGGCGGTCGAGGCGATGTTGAGGATCGATCCGCCCTTGGCCGAGAGATGCGGCGCGGCGTGCCGGACCGACAGGAAGATCGCCTTCACATTGACCGCGAAGATGCGATCGAACTCGTCCTCGGTGACCTCGGACATCGGCTTGTTGCGATGGGTGTAGCCGGCGTTGTTGACGACGATGTCGAGCCCGCCGAAGGCCTCGACCGCGGTGGCGATGGCGACCGCGGTGTCGGCGTCGCGCGACACGTCGGTGCGGACGAAGCAGGCCGAGCCCGCACGCACTTCGTTCAAAGCCGCGGCCACGGCCTCGCCGGCTTCCGTCGACAGATCGGCGATCAGCACGTTGGCGCCTTCCCGCACGAAGCGCTCGGCGATGCCCTTGCCGAAACCTGACGCCGCGCCGGTGACGATGGCCGCCTTGCCTTCGAGCCGCATGCCCTGTCCCTCTGTCCTGGTCGTATGGTGGTCGTGCCGCGGGCGGAGGCGCCGCCAAATGCCGGGCGCCCGGCCCTGTTCCGGTCAAGGACCGTCGAATGGCCGGACTATAGGGGCAGGGCGGCCAAGGCAGCAGGCGAATGTCCGCCGAGGTGGTATGAGCCGGGCGCGGGCCTATGGCCCCCGCTCCCCCTTTCCTGTCATTGCCGGGCTTGACCCGGCAATCCAGGGGCCACCCAGAGCGGCATTGAGAGCCCCTGGATGCCCGGGTCAAGCCCGGGCATCACAGAATTGGGTAGGCCCGGCGGCCGCTATCCGTGCCTGATCGCGATGGTCTTGGTCACGCTGAAATGATCCAGCCCCTCCATCGCCTTCTCGCGGCCGAAGCCGGAGCGCTTCATGCCGCCGAAGGGCAGCTCGACGCCGCCGCCGGCGCCGTAGTTGTTGACGAAGACCTGGCCGGCCCGGACCCGGCGGGCGCAGCGCAGCTGGCGGGCACCGTCGCGGGTCCAGACTCCGGCGACCAGGGCGAACTCGGTGCCGTTGGCCAGGCGGATCGCCTCCTCCTCGTCGCGGAAGCGCAGCACCGCCAGCACCGGGCCGAACACCTCCTCCTGCGCCAGCGGATGGCCGGGCGGCACGTCGCCGATCAGGGTCGGCACCTGGTAGAAGCCGCCGGCCGGGGCGTTCGGGGACAGGCGGCCTTCGGCCAGCACCGGCAGCCCGTCGGCGCGGGCGCGGTCGAGATGGCCGCGCACCCGCTCCTGCTGCCGGGCGCTGATCAGCGGGCCGCAATCCGGGTCGCGGTCCCAGGGGCCGGTCTCCAGCGCCTTGAAGCGCTCTCCCAAGGCCGCCAGGAAGTCGTCGGCGATGCCGTCCTGCAGCAGCAGGCGGCTGCCGGCCGAGCAGGTCTGGCCGGCATTCTGCACGATCGCCGCGGTGACGAAGGGCAGGGCGGCCTCGGCATCGGCGTCGTCGAACACCAGCTGCGGCGACTTGCCGCCCAGCTCCATCGTCACCGGCCGGTTGAATTGCGCCGCCGCAGCCTGGATCGCGGCGCCGGTGGCGGGCGACCCGGTGAAGCTGATGTGGTCGAGGCCGGGATGCGACGCCAGGGCCGCGCCCGCCTCGGCGCCCAGGCCGGTGACCACGTTCAGCGCGCCCGGCGGCAGCCCGGCCTCCAGCGCCAGCCGGGCGATGCGCAGCGGTGTCAGGCAGGCATCCTCGGCCGGTTTCAGCACGCAGGCATTGCCGGCGGCCAGCGCGCCGCCGATGGTGCGGCCGAAGATCTGCGCCGGGTAGTTCCACGGGATGACGTGGCCGGTGACGCCGTAGGGCTCCTTCACCGTCAGCACGGTGTAGCCGTCGAGATAGGGCAGGGTGGTGCCGTGGTGCTTGTCGCAGGCGCCGCCATAGAACTCGAAATAGCGGGCGCAGGCGGCGATGTCGGCCTTGGCCTGCTTCACCGGCTTGCCGGCGTCGGCCGCCTCCAGCCGCCACAGCGTCTCGAAATCCGCCTCGATGGCGCGGCCGATGCGGGACAGGATGCGGCCGCGCTCGACCGCCGGCATCCGGCCCCAGGGCCCGTCGTCGAAGGCCCGGCGCGCGGCCCGCACGGCGGCATCGATCTCGGCCGGGCCGCCGCGGGCAAGGCTGTCGAACGCCGCCCCGGTCGACGGGTCGATCACCGGAATGGTGCGGCCATCCTCCGCGCCGTTCCAAATTCCGTCGATCAGAATCGTTTTCGGACCTATCATGACATACTTTCTGTCTCTGGACCGTTCGTCGTGGTGGGGCAGGCCCGGCACGTCGTTGCGTTTAAGACGAATTCTTGTTGCGGGCTATTGTGAAGATGGATGCCTCCCTCGGCCACGATGTCGCCATGGCGCCCCTCGCTGATCCGCAGGCGGCCGACTCCGCTTCCGTGCTCCTGGTCGAGGACATGCCGGCGCTGGCGCGGCTGTACATCGAGACCTTGGCCAAGGCCGGCATCGCCGTCGATCACGCCGAGACCGGGGCCGAGGCGCTCGCGGCGCTGGCGCAGGGGCATTATGCGACCGTGCTGCTCGACCTGAACCTGCCCGACATGAACGGCATGGAGATCCTGCAGCATATCCGCGAGCAGCAGATCCCGGTGGCGGCGATCGTCATCACCGCCCATGGCTCGGTCAACATCGCGGTCGAGGCGATGCGGCTCGGCGCCTTCGACTTCCTGGTCAAGCCCTTCCCCGGCGACCGGCTGACGGTGACCGTCCGCAACACGCTGGAGCGGATGCGGCTGCAGCGCGAGGTCGAAGCCTGGCGCGAGGATCTCGGTCGCGACCGCTATTACGGCTTCATCGGCCGGTCGCTGGCGATGCAGGCGGTGTACCGGATC
Source organism: Inquilinus sp. YAF38 (assembly GCF_052113205.1). Taxonomy (NCBI): domain Bacteria; kingdom Pseudomonadati; phylum Pseudomonadota; class Alphaproteobacteria; order Rhodospirillales; family Rhodospirillaceae; genus Inquilinus; species Inquilinus sp. YAF38. Next base: position 19,637 of record NZ_JBFRCU010000026.1, read on the forward strand.
ATCGATTCGGCGGCGGCGTCGAAGGCCACGGTGTTCGTCACCGGCGAGAGCGGCACCGGCAAGGAGCTGTGCGCCGAGGCCGTGCACCGCCGCAGCCCGCGGCGCGACCACCCTTTCGTCGCGCTCAACTGCGGCGCCATCCCACGCGACCTGATGGAATCGGAGATCTTCGGCCATGTGAAAGGCGCCTTCACCGGCGCGGTGGCCGACCGCGAGGGCGCCGCGGTGCGGGCCGATGGCGGCACCCTGTTCCTGGACGAGATCTGCGAGCTGCCGGCGGAGCTGCAGACCAAGCTGCTGCGCTTCCTGCAGACCGGGCAGGTGACGGCGGTCGGCGGCAGCCGCGAGCGCAAGGTCGATCTGCGCATCGTCTGCGCCACCAACCGCGATCCGGCCGAGGAGGTGCGCCTGGGCCGGTTCCGCGAGGACCTGTACTACCGGCTGCTGGTGATCCCGGTGACCCTGCCGCCGCTGCGCGAGCGCGAGGACGACGTGCTGCTGATCGCCCACCAGTTCCTGCACGACTACGCGGCGGAGGAGGGCAAGAGCTTCGGCGATTTCGACCTCGAGGTGGCGGAGGATCTGCAGCGCTACGCCTGGCCGGGCAATGTCCGCCAGCTGCAGAACGTGATCCGCAACATCGTCGTGCTGCATGACGGGCCGCTGGTGACCCGGGCGATGCTGCCGTCGCCGGTCCGGACCCTGATCCCGGCGGCACAGCCCAGCCGCCCGGCGGCCCAGCCGCCGGCCGTCCCGAACGGCAAGGGGCCCTCGGTCCGGCCGCTGTGGATGATCGAGAAGGATGCGATCGAGGACGCGATCTCGGCCTGCGACGGCAATGTGCCGAGGGCCGCGGCGCTGCTCGGCATCAGCGCCTCGACGATCTACCGCAAGCGGCTGAACTGGGAGGCCGAGGGCCGCGGCTGAGCTATCGGCGCGGCTCCGGATAGACCAGGCGGAAGCGCTCGCAGAACACCGGCATGTCGAGCGCCGGCTGGCGCCCGATCTCGGCGCAGCGGCGGCCGAAATAGCGCCAATGCGCCTCGCGCCAGGAGGCGAGCGAGCGGTCGCCTTCGCCCTCGTCACGGGCGAAGGCGGCGTCGACCCGGTCGAAGGGCAGCACCCGCACCTCGACCGTCTGCAGGACGCAATGCGGCGTGCCGGCGAAGTCGGTGATCAGGCTGTGGCCGCCCGGCTTCGGCGTGCCGGCCGCGTCGGCGCCCCAGACCAGACCGGCGGTGGCGGTCTTGGTACCGGCCAGCACCAAATCCAGCAGCTCCCGCGCCAGCGCCTCGCTGTCGCCGAAATACCAGAGGTCATAGCGCTCGGGCAGGCCGAGATCCGGCCGGGTGCGGCGGAGATTCCGCCACCAGGAATCGGCGATGTCGGTCACGGTCGGCTCCTCCGGTCCGGGCCGCCCCCGAGGCCGGCGGTCAGGCGCGGCACCGGCCGGCGGCAGAACAGCTCGGTCGCATACAGCAGCAGCGCCACGGCGGGGAAGGCGAGGCCGATCCAGCTGACCAGCGACCAGCCGCCCGAGCTGAAGGTGCCGCTGGCGATGGCGGAGCCGATGGCGCCGCCGGCGAAGGCGCTGGCGACGTAGAGCCCGTTCATCCGGCCGCGCGCCTCTGGCGCCAGGGCGTAGATGGCGCGCTGGCCCAGCACCATGTTGGCCTGCACCCCAAAATCCAGGAGGATGCCGGCGGCGGCCAGCAGCACCACCGACCCGGCGGCGCCGCCGGCCCAGGCCATGGCGTAGGCGACGGCGACCGAGGCCAGGGCGCCGAAGGTGGCCGGCCGGGTCCAGCCGCGGTCGGCGATGCGGCCGGCCAGGGGCGCGGCCAGGGCGCCGGCGGCGCCGACCAGGGCGAAGACGGCGATGCCGGCCTGGCTGTAGCCGAAGCGCGGGCCGGCCAGCTCCAGCGGCACCGCGGTCCAGAACAGGCTGAACCCGGCGAACAGCGCGGCCTGGTAGGCGGCGCGGCGCTGCAGAATGGGCGTATGGCGGAACAGCGTGGCCAGCGAGCGCAGCACCTGGCCGTAGCCCGGGCCCGGCGCCGGCCGGTATTGCGGCAGGCGCCAGGCCAGCACCGCCAGCAGGCCGGCCATCAGCAGGGTGGAGAGGAAGAAGATGGCGCGCCAGCCGAACAGCTCAGCCACCATGCTGGCGACCGGCCGCGCCAGCAGGATGCCGAGCAGCAGGCCGCTCATGATGTTGCCGACGACCCGGCCGCGGATCGCGTCGGGCGCCATATGCGCCGCCATCGGAATCAGGATCTGCGCCGCGACCGAGCTGAGGCCGATCAGCAGCGCCGCGAACAGGAAGATCCCGGCGCTCGGCGCCAGGGCGGCGATCAGCAGGGCGACCACGGTGCCGGAGAGGGTCAGCACGACGAGTCGCCGGTTCTCGACCATGTCGGCCAGCGGCACCAGCAGGATCAGCCCGACGCCGTAGCCGATCTGGGTCAGGGTGACCACCAGGCTGGCGGCGACGGTGCCGAGCCCGACCGAGGGCGCGATCAACGCGATCAGCGGCTGGGCGTAGTACAGGTTGGCGACGATGGCGCCGCAGGCGACCGCCATCAGGAACATCATCGCCGGCGTGATCGCCGGGACGGCAGGATGCGCGCGCTCGCCCATGGCGACGCCTCTCGGGCAACGGAATCGGTCGGAGGAGGATCAAATATAGAACGTCCGGCGCCGCTGTGGTGCACAAAAGTCCGACATGGCAGCGTTGAGCGAGCGGCGCGTCTGGATGGCTGAGACCGACCGATCGCTGCTGCCGGAAACTGGCAGCATCTGCTGCGTATCATCCGTCTCACTAATGCAGGAGGTGGACATGAGCGGATGTTGGATTGCCGTCGCGTCGACGGAGCATGTTCGCCGCGGCCGTGAGGGCGGGTTCATGCAGGTCTGCCACGGCAAGGCCGCACCGTTGCGTCGGATCCGGCGGGGCGACCGGGTGATCTACTATTCCCCGACCGGGACGTTCGGCGGAAAGGACCGGCTGCAGGCCTTCACCGCCATCGGCTCCGTGATCGACGACGGGCCCTACGATGTGGATCTGGGAAACGGTTTCCAGCCCTACCGCCGGGCCGTGGCCTGGGAGGATGTCGGGGAGACCCCGGTCCACCCGCTGCTGGACACCCTGGCGTTTACGGCCGGCCGGCCGAACTGGGGCTATCAACTGCGCTTCGGCCTGTTCGCGATCTGCGACGGCGACGCCGAGGTGATCGAGGCCGCGATGCGCGCCGCAGCCTCCGGCTGACGACGGCCTATCCCAGCCTTGCCCGCAGCCGGCGCAGCAGCTTGGGCACGTCGGGCGGCTGCACGATGGCGCCGCGGATCAGGCTGTCGAAATGCTCGGACAGGGCGCGGATGTGCTCGGTCGAGTTGAACAGGAAGTACATGCCGCCGAGATAGATCACCGCCCGCAGCGGCCCGAACACCGTCACCGGCACGGAATAGTGCTGCCGGCCGTCATAGAAGAACCAGCGGAAGGTCGGGTACAGCTCTTCCACCAGCGCAATCATGTGATCGAGCTGGCGGGCCCGGACCTCGTTGTCGAGGTCGTGCCAGATGCCCTCGCCGCGGGCGAAGCCCTCGATCGCCTGGATCGAGTTGCAGGCCTCCATGTCGGTCTCCGGCCGGCGCTGATAGGCCAGGCGGGCGGCCGCGGTCTCGATCCGCTGCTCCGGCCCCGCCCCGGCGAAATGCGCCAGTTCATGCCGGATCACGTCGCGATTCTTGAGGATGTCGGGCAGGGTGGTGGCGACGTGGCGGATCTTGTAGCCGATCGCCTCGCGGTGCCAGGCGATCAGCCGCTCGTCATCGGCCCATTGCGCGTCGCGCTCGATCGCCAGCCGCTCCGGCAGGATGTCGGCAGAGAGGGGGCCGCGCTGGCTCAGCCCCAGCAGCCAGTCGATGCTGACCTGGCGGGCGGCGGCGATCGCCGCCAGGGTCTCGGCCCGCGGCAGCCGATCATTCGCCGACGACAGGATCTGTGACAGGGTCGACCGGTCCATGCCGACCGCGGCGGCGAAGGCGCTGCGGCTCTGGCCGGAGGCGGCGATGATCTCCTCCAGCCGGGCGCGGAAGGTCTCGATCATGTCGTGGCGGGACTGCGCCATTGCGGGGTTTCCAAAACAAATTGTGCGAGTTCGCAACAGTTTGGATGATAGTACACCAACCGCGTTGTTTCGTGCGCATTATCGCATTGCCCGATATGAATGATTTACGAGACCGTGAAGCCCTGCGGATGGGGATCCACATGGCGGACACGGTGAAGCGAGCAAATTTCGAAGGACCGACCTGGGCGGTGGCCGTCACGGTGTATTGCGGCTGGGCGGCGCTGCTGTGGTTCCACGCGGCACTGCCGGCGCCGCTGTTCATCGCCATCGGCGCGGTGCTGCTGGCCTGGTACGGGTCGCTGCAGCACGAGACCATCCATGGCCACCCGACCCGGTCGCGCCGGATCAACACGGCGATCGGCTGGACACCCCTGTCGCTGTGGCTGCCCTACGCCTCCTATCGCGACCTGCACCTGCACCATCACCGCGACGCGCATCTGACCTCGCCGGTCGAGGATCCCGAAAGCTACTACGTCACCGACGACCACTGGTCGGCGCTCAGCCCGGCCGGGCGGGCGGTGCTGCGCTTCAACCGCACGCTGCTGGGCCGCTTCCTGATCGGCCCGGCCCTGGCCTGGTACGGGCTGTGGGCGGAGGAGCTGCCGAAGCTGCGCCATGACCGCAAGGTGCGGGTCGTCTGGGCGGCGCATCTGGCCGGCGCCGCCGCCGTGCTGGCCGTGGTCTCGATCGGGTTCGGCATCTCGCCGATCCTCTATGTCGCCACTTGCTACGCCGGCACCGCGCTGTCGCTGCTGCGCTCCTTCGCCGAGCACCGCGCCGGGCCGGAAGGGCTGCGCACTGCCGTGGTGTCCTCCGGGCCGTTCTTCTCGCTGCTGTTCCTCAACAACAACCTGCATGTGGCGCATCACGCCCGTCCCGGCCTGGCCTGGTACCGGCTGCCGCGCTTCGCCGCCGCCAATGACTCCGCCGGCGTCGCCGCGCGCGGCGCGGGGCTGTATCGCGGCTATGGCGAGATCGCCAAGCGCTACCTGTTCCGCCCGGTCGACGAGCCGGTGCATCCGGATTTCGACGCCGAGCGGCGCGCCCGGTGACGGTCGCGACCGGGGCCGTGCCCGGTACGGCCAGCTTGCCAATGTACGATCTGCCGGAAATCCGCTGGGCCACCGATGCGCTGTGGGCGGCGGTTGCCGCGCGCCTGGCGGTTGCGGGCATCGCGGCACCACCGGCCCTGAGCCGCGGCCCGGCGGTGCACCAGCTGTGGGCCGATCCGGCGCTGCTGTTGAGCCAGACCTGCGGCAACCCCTATGTCCGGACCTACCGCGACCGGTTGCGGCTGGTGGCGACGCCTCGTTATACCGCGCCGGGCTGCGACGGCCCGCGCTATCGCAGCGTGCTGATAGTGCGTGCGGACGCGCGGGGCGAGGATCTGGCGGATTTCCGCGGCGCCGTCTGCGCCGTCAATGGTTGGGACAGCCTGTCCGGCTGGGTCGCGTTGGCCGCGGCGCTGCCGGACCCGCAGTTCTTCCGCGCCGCTTCGGTCACCGGCGCCCATGCCGACAGCGTGGCGGCGGTGGCGGCGGGGGAGGCTGACATCGCCGCGATCGACTGCGTCACCTATGCGCTGCTGCAGCGCCACCGCCCTGCCGCCACCGCCGCGCTGCGCGTGATCGGCCGGACCGCGCTCGCGCCCAGCCTGCCCCTGGTGACGCGCCGGGACGTGGATGACGGCACGGTCGAGGCGCTGCGGTCGGCCCTGCGCGATGCTTTGGCCGATCCGGCGCTGGCCGAGGCCCGCGCCGCGCTGCTGATCGAGGGCATCGAGATCCTGGGCGAGGCCGATTACGACGCGATCCCGCCCCAGCCGGTCAGCACTCCTCCTCAGCTTTCCGCTCCATCTCGCCGCTCCGCCACAGCTCCAGCGCCCTGACGGTCTCGGCCACCCGGGCCCTGGCCACCTTGGCCAGCTCCTGGGGCCGGCCCGGCCGGCTGCCGCCCTTGTCGCCGAGCGACTCGGCGAGGTCGATCAGGGTGCGGGCACCGCAGATCGCGGCGCAGGAACGCAGGGCATAGGCCTCCAGCGCCAGGGCCTCGCGGTCGCCCGCTCCGGCCGCGGCCGTGATCGCGTCGGCGCGTTCGCGCAGCTCCTCGAGCAGGTCGTCGACCATCGCCCGGCGGGCGGCGTCATCGAACCCGGACAGGTTGCGCTCCAGCGCCGCCGGGTCGAACTGATATCGCGGACCGTTGCCGGCCATCCATAACCTCCACCACCCCTCTCTCATATCGCTTCGCATAGCCGTGAGTTCCAGGCGCAAGGCGGCGCGACTTGCATTCCGGAACGGGCGGTCCATATTTCAGCGATGGTTTCCCATCCCGGCCGTCCCCGCGAATTCGACAAGGACACCGCGCTCGACGCGGCAATGGCCCTGTTCTGGCGCCATGGCTACGAGGCGACGTCGCTGGACGATCTGACGCGGGCGATGGATCTCAGCCGCAGCAGCTTCTACGGCAGCTTCGGCTCCAAGCACGAGGTCCTGCTGGCGGCAATCCAACGCTACAACGACTCGCGCTTCGCGCAGCTGGAGCAGCGAGTGGCGGCCGAGCCGGACCCCGGCCGCGCCTTGCGCGTCGCGGTCGCCGGGATCTCCGGTGCCCGGGGCACTCGCGATGGCTGCTTCCTGATCAACAGCACGGTCGAGCTGGCGCCGCACGACCCGGAGGTCGAGGCGTTGAGCCGCCGCCATCTGGAGCGTCTGGAGGCGTTCCTGGCCGGGCTGCTGGCGCACCAGGCGGGCGGCGAGGCCGAGGCGATGGCCGCCCGGGCCCGAAGCCTGCTGGCGATCGCGGTCGGCGCCTGCGTGATGCACAAGGCTGGCACCGCGCCCGCCGCGATCGATGATCTGCTGGCCGCCGCCGAGCCGCTGATGCGGTGAAGCCGTCCTAATCCGCCCTTAATCTTCTTTGCTCAATTATGGACCGATTGGTCCCAAATCGAGCGCTAAACCGGAGAGACCGATGACTGCACCGAAGCTGTTCACGCCGACCCGGATCGGCGACCTGGAGCTGCCGAACCGGATCGTGATGGCGCCACTGACGCGCAACCGGGCCCGGCCCGACGGCGACGTGCCGCATGCGCTGAACGCCGAATACTATGCCCAGCGCGCCACGGCCGGCCTGCTGATCTCGGAGGGCACGCAGATCTCGCCGGAGGGCAAGGGCTATGCCTTGACCCCGGGCATCCATAGCCCGGAACAGGTGGCCGGCTGGCGGCTGGTGACCGACGCCGTGCACAAGGCCGGCGGCCGGATCGCGGCCCAGCTCTGGCATGTCGGCCGGATCTCGCACACCGTGCTGCAGCCGGGCCGCGCGTCCCCGGTCGGCCCGTCCGCGATCACCGCCGAGAACAGCCGGGTCTATGACGGCGAGGGCTTCATCCCGGTCTCGGCGCCCCGGGCGCTGGAGACGGCGGAGCTGCCGCGCATCGTCCGCGACTACGCCCAGGCCGCGCGCAACGCCCGCGAGGCCGGCTTCGACGCAATCGAGATCCACGCCGCCAACGGCTACCTGCTGCACCAGTTCCTGGCCGATCGCACCAACCAGCGGACCGACGCCTATGGCGGCCCGATCGCCAACCGGGCGCGGCTGCTGCTGGAGGTGGCGGAGGCGGTGGCCGGGGTCTGGACGCCCGGCCGGGTCGGCGTCCGGCTGTCGCCCTTCTCCAGTTTCGGCGACATCGCCGACAGCGACCCGATGGCGACCTTCGGCCATGCCATCGAGGGGCTGAGCGGGCTTGGCATCGGCTTCCTGCACCTGGTCGAAGGCCAGACCGGCGGCACCCGCGACCTGCCGCCTGGAGCCGACCTCCAGGCGCTGCGCCGGCTGTTCAAGGGCAGCTACATCGCGAATAACGGCTATGACCGCGGCCTGGCGATCGACGCGGTGGAGAGCGGTCGCGCCGACCTCGTCGCCTTCGGCAAGCTGTTCATCGCCAATCCGGACCTGGTCGAGCGGCTGCGCCGGAACGCGCCGCTGAACCCGCCGGATCAGACCAGCTTCTACGGCGGTGACGCCCGCGGCTACATCGACTACCCGGCGCTGGAAACAGTGGCGGCCTGACCTAGCCCGCCTTCGGCGCCGTCACCGCGGCGGCGTCGCGGGCGGTGTCGACGCCGAGGGTGAAGCCGGCATAGAAGCCGATGCCGAGGCCGAAGATCAGGGCCCAGACGGCGAACCAGCGCATCCCGCGCAGGCGCTGCTGCAGCTTCTCGGTCTCGCTCATCGGCATCCTCAGGCTGGGTCGGCCATTGCGGCCAGATCTTCGTCGTCGGCGGTCTGCAACGCCCAGAGCCGGGCGTACAGGCCGCCGCTGGCGATCAGCTCCGCATGGCTGCCGACCTCGGCCACGCGGCCATGGTCCAGTACATAGATCAGGTCGGCGTTGCGCACCGTCGACAGCCGGTGCGCGATCATCAGCGTGGTGCGGCCGGCCATCAGCTGGGTCAGCGCCGCCTGCACCTGCCGCTCGCTCTCGGTGTCCAGCGCCGAGGTCGCCTCGTCCAGCAGCAGGATCGGGGCGTTCTTCAGCATCGCCCGGGCGATCGACAGGCGCTGGCGCTGCCCGCCCGACAGCTTCACCCCCTGCTCCCCGACCGTGGTGTTGTAGCCCTTGGGCAGGCGCTGGATGAACTCGTGCGCCGCCGCCGCCTTGGCCGCGGCCTCGACCTCCTCCTGCGTCGCCGACGGGCGGGAATAGGCGATGTTGGCGCGCACCGTGTCGTCGAACAGGGTCACTTCCTGGCTGACCAGCGCCATGTGGTCGCGCAGCGAATGCAGGGTCAGGCCGCGGACGTCGTGGCCGTCGATCGCGACCGTGCCCTGGGTCGCGTCGTAGAAGCGCGGGATCAGGTTCAGGATGGTCGACTTGCCGGCGCCGGACGGCCCGACCAGCGCCGCCGTCTTCCCAGCCGGCACCTCCAGCGTGACCCCGCGCAGCGCCGGGATCTTCGCGCCGTAGGAGAAATGCACGTCGGTCAGGGTGATGCGGCCCTGGCACTGCGCCAGCGTCATCGCGTCCGGCGCGTCGCGGATCGTCGGCACGGCATCGATCGTCTCGAACACCCGCTCGGCCGCGGCGAAGCCGGAGGACAGGGTGTTGTGCAGGTTGGCCAGCCGCCGCAGCGGGTCGTAGACCATCAGCAGCGCGGCGATGAAGGCGAAGAACGAGCCGGTGGTGCGCGAGCCGGAGACCACCTCGTTGCCGCCGTACAGGATGACGATGACGATGGCAACGCCCGACAGGATCTCCAGGATCGGGCTGGTGGCCGAGCTGATCCGCATCGCCTTCTGCCGCAGCCGCGAGACCTCGTTGATGATCTTGGCGGCGCGGCCGGTCTCGCGCTCCTCGGCGTTGTAGGCCTTGACGTGGCGGATGCCCTGGAAGACCTGGCCGAGATGGTTGTTCAGCGAGCCGTACTGGGTGAAGGTCTTGCCGGTGATCTTGCGGATGCGCTTGCCGATCTGCAGCACCGGGATCACGGTCAGCGGGAAGATGATGAAGGTGACCGCCGCCAGCTCCAGGTCGGTGTAGAACATCACCCCGACCAGGGCGATCAGCGACAGCAGGTCGCGGCCGATGCCGGTGATGCCGGTCGCCACCGCGCCGTACATCGACTGCACGTCGTTCGTGAAGTGGCTGACCATCCGGCCCGAGGTGGTCTCGTGGAAGGTGGCGAGGTCGGCCCGGACCCGGTTGCGGAACATCCGCACCTGCAGCTCGGCGATGATCAGGCGGCCGACATTGTTCAGGATCACGCCCTGGGCATAGCCGGCGACGCCCTTGACCACGAAGATCGCCAGCACCGCGATCGCCAGCGGCCACAGCCAGGTGGCGTCGCGGTCGGTGAAGATCTTCTCGATCACCGGCTTCATCACATAGGCCGAGGCACCGGTCGAGACCGCGGTCAGCGCCATGCAGAACAGCGCCATCGCCACCTTCGGCCAATGCGGCCGGATGTAGTTGCGCAGCAGCCGCTGGGCGATCTCGCGGTCGCTCACGTGCCGCGGCTGCGGCTTCCTGTCCTTGCGCTTGGCCAAGGTGATCCGGGACCTGCTGATGTCGGGCGCGCCGTTAAACCACGGCCCCGGCTTCGCTTCAACCTTGCGGCCCGTTCCGCTCACCGGCACCATCATGCGATAAGGCCGCAATGCGGCCCGAGAAAGAGATCGTGGGGAGACCGTGATGACGGAGGCGCTTGCCTCGGACCGCCCGAATTCCTGGGCCAGGCTGTACCCGCCGAAGATCGACTGGAGCCGGCCAATCGAGCCGCGGCCTCTCTACACCATCCTCGACGACGCGGTGGCGAAGTTTGCCGACCGCCCCTGCTCCACCTTCATGGACAAGACCGTCAGCTACGGCCAGATCGGCGACCTGGTGGYCCGCGCCGCCAAGGGGTTCCAGGCCGCAGGGGTCGGCAAGGGCGACCGGGTCGGGCTGTTCCTGCCGAACTGCCCTTATTACGTGATCTGCTATTTCGCGCTGCTGAAATGCGGCGCGGTGGTGGTCAACTTCAACCCGCTCTATGTCGAGCGCGAGCTGATCACCAAGATCGACGACAGCGGCACCGAGCTGATGGTGACGCTGGATTTGGCGCAGCTGCACGGCAAGCTGCTGCCGCTGGTCGGCCGCACCGCGCTGAAGCGGATCCTGGTCTGCCCGATGGCGGGCGTCCTGCCCTTCCCGAAGAACCTGCTGTTCCCGATCGTCAAGCGACGCGAGGTGGCGAAGGTGCCGAAGGACGGCCGGCACCTGCGCTGGGCCGATCTGGTGCGCAACGACGGCCGGTTCGCCCCGGTCGCGATCGCGCCGGAGGAGGACCTGGCGGTGCTGCAATACACCGGCGGCACCACCGGCACGCCCAAGGGGGCGATGCTGACCCATGCCAATCTCTATGCCAACACGGTGCAGGCGGGCTGCTGGTTCGAGGGCATGGTGCCGGGCCGGGAGCGGATGCTGGCCGTGCTGCCCTTCTTCCACGTCTTCGCCATGACCGTGGCGATGAACCTGGCGATCTGGGGTGGGGCGGAGATCATCATGCTGCCGCGCTTCGAGCTCGAGACCGTCATGAAGACGATCCATGAGAAGAGGCCGACGCTGTTCCCGGCGGTGCCGACGATCTACACCGCGATCGCCAACTTCCCCGAGCGCGCCAAATACGACCTGTCCTCGGTGAAGCGCTGCATCTCGGGCGGGGCGCCGCTGCCGGTCGAGGTCAAGCACGCCTTCGAGGCGGCGACCGGCTGCAAGCTGGTCGAAGGCTACGGCCTGACCGAGGCCTCGCCGATCGCCACCTGCAACCCGCTGTTCGGCGTCAATAAGACCGGCTCGATCGGCATCCCGTTGCCGCAGACGATCATCGAGCTCGTGTCGCTGGACGACCGCGTCACGCTGGTGCCGACCGGCGAACGTGGCGAGGTCTGCATCCGCGGGCCGCAGGTGATGAAGGGCTATTGGCATCGGCCGGAGGACACGGCCGAGGTGCTGCGCAACGGCCGCCTGCACACCGGCGATGTCGGCATCATGGACGAGGACGGCTACACCTTCATCGTCGACCGGATCAAGGACATGATCCTGTGCTCCGGCTTCAACGTCTATCCGCGCAATGTCGAGGAGGCGATCTACCTGCACCCGGCGATCGAGGAATGCATCGTCGCCGGCCTGCCGGACCCCTATCGCGGCCAGACGGTGAAAGCCTACATCAAGCTGCGCGTGGGGCAGAGCCTGACCGCCGACGGTCTGGTCGAGTTCCTGAAGGACAAGCTGTCGCCGATCGAGATGCCGAAGCTGATCGAGTTCCGCGACAAGCCGCTGCCCAAGACCCTGATCGGCAAGCTGTCGCGCAAGACCGTGCTGGAGGAGGAGGCGGCCAAGGCAGCCGCGGCCAAGCCGGAGGCGCGCACCGGCACCTGAGCGCCTGCGATCTTGACCCGTATTTCCGGCCACGTTAGTTTCCGTTTACGTAAACGGCATGCAGCAACGCGGTCGGAGGCACGCCATGGAGGCGGAGACCAGGGAGAAGGCGGAGGTCGAGCAGCGCAGCTATTCGATCGGCGATCTCGCCGCGGCGTTCGACATCACCCCGCGCAGCATCCGGTTCTATGAGGACGAAGGCCTGCTGTCGCCCGAACGGGCAGGCCTGACCCGCATCTACAGCCATCGCGACCGGGCCCGCCTGGCGCTGATCTGCCGTGGCAAGCGCCTCGGCTTCTCCCTGGCCGAGATCAGGGAGTTCCTCGACCTCTATGACCGTGAGCACGGCCAGGTCGGGCAGATGTCCTTCTTCCTCGGCCGCGCCCGGGCCCGACGCGCCGCCCTCGAGACGCAGCTGGTCGACGTGCAGCAGACCATCGAGGACCTGAAGGGCATCGAGGACGAGATCGTCACCTTCCTGAAGCGGGAAGGCGCGCTGCCGGAAGGCTGAGCCGCCTGCCCAATCCGCGGGCGCGGCCCGCGACAAGAAACTCTGAGGATCCTGACATGGACAAGAGCGTCGTCATCGCCGGGTTCAAGCGGTCGCCGCATCACTTCGCCAACAAGGGCGACCTGCGCCGGGTGCGGCCGGACGACCTGGTCGCCGACGTGATCAAGGCGCTGGTGGCCGAGACCAAGGTCGACCCCGAGGCGATCGAGGACCTGATCCTCGGCTGCGCCTTCCCGGAGGGCGAGCAGGGCTTCAACATGGCCCGCATGGTCGTGTTCCTGGCCGGCCTGCCGCAGTCGGTCGGCGGCGTCACGGTCAACCGCTACTGCGGCTCGTCGATGCAGGCGATCCACCAGGCGGCGGGGGCGATCCAGCTGGGCGCTGGCGAGGCCTTCCTGTGCGCCGGGGTCGAGAGCATGACCCGGGTGCCGATGATGGGCTTCAACCCGGCACCGAACCCGAAGCTGGCGGCCGAGATGCCGCAGGCCTATTTCAACATGGGCGTGACCGCCGAGAACCTGGCGGTGAAGTACCAGATCACCCGCGAGAGCCAGCAGGACTTCGCCATCCGGTCGCAGCAGCGCGCCGCCAAGGCCTGGGCCGAGGGCCGCTTCGCCGGCGAGGTCGTGGCGATCGCGACCAGGGACGGCACGGTCGAGCGCGACGGCACCATCCGTCCCGACACCAGCCAGGAAGGCCTGTCCGGGCTGAAGCCGGCCTTCGACCAGAACGGCACGGTGACCGCCGGCACTTCCAGCCCGCTGACCGACGGCGCCTCGGCGACGCTGGTCACCAGCGAGGCCTTCGCCAAGGCCGCCGGGCTGCCGATCCTGGCGCGGATCAGGTCGATCGCGGTGTCGGGCTGCGCGCCGGAGATCATGGGCATCGGCCCGGTCGGCGCCAGCCGCAAGGCGCTGCAGCGCGCCGGGCTGTCGCTCAAGGACATCGACGTGGTCGAGCTGAACGAGGCCTTCGCCGCCCAGGCGCTGGCGGTCGGCCGCGACCTCGAGCTCGACTGGGACAAGACCAATATCGATGGCGGCGCCATCGCGCTGGGCCATCCGCTCGGCGCCTCGGGCGCCCGGATCACCGGCAAGGCCGCGTCGATCCTGAAGCGGGAGGGCAAGGATCTGGCCCTCGCCACCATGTGCATCGGCGGCGGCCAGGGCATCGCCACCGTGCTCGAGGCCGCCTGACCTTCTGACGATTTCCGCGCCCCCAAACCCCTTTTTTCGTCATTCCCGCGAAAGCGGGAATCTCGTCGGGCCGTCAAGGTCTTCAGTCGGGCCGTCAAGGTCTTCAGGAGATCCCCGCGTTCGCGGGGATGACGATCGGAGAGGGAATGGGGGAGGACGCGGCACCAGGGAGCTGAACCATGGACATCAAGCAAGTCGCGGTGATCGGCGCCGGGGTGATGGGCAGCGGCATCGCGGCACATTTCGCCAATGCCGGCGTGCCGGTGCTGTTGCTCGACATCGTGCCGAAGGATGCGACCAACCGGAACGCGGTGGCCGAGGGGGCGCTGGCGCGCATGGCCAAGGCCGACCCGGCACCCTTCATGTCGAAGGCGGCGGCGAAGCTGGTCACCCCCGGCAACACCGAGGACGACCTGGGCAAGCTGGCCGGCTGCGACTGGATCGTCGAGGCGGTGCTGGAGGACCCGGCGGTCAAGCAGGACCTCTATGCCCGGATCGAGCGGGTGATGAAGCCGGGGGCGGCGGTCTCCTCCAACACCTCGACCATCCCGCTGGCAATCCTGACCGAGGGCCGGTCCGAGGCGTTCCGGCGCGGCTTCCTGATCACCCATTTCTTCAACCCGCCGCGCTACATGCGCCTGCTGGAGCTGGTCGTCGGGCCGGAGACCGACCCGGCGCTGGTTGCCGGCATCCGGAGCTTCGCCGACCTCCGCCTCGGCAAGGGCGTGGTCGACTGCAAGGACACCCCCGGCTTCATCGCGAACCGCATCGGCACCTACTGGATCCAGGCGGCGGTCAACGCCGCCTTCGACCTCGGCCTGACGGTGGAGGAGGCGGATGCGGTGGCCGGCCGGCCGATGGGCGTGCCGAAGACCGGCGTGTTCGGGCTGATCGACCTGGTCGGGCTCGACCTGATGCCGCACATCGCCAAGAGCCTGCTGGCGACGCTGCCGAAGGACGACCCGTACCGCGAGATCTATCGGGTCGAGCCGGCGATCGAGAAGCTGATCGCCGAGGGCTACACCGGCCGCAAGGGCAAGGGCGGCTTCTACCGCCTCAGCAAGGCCGCCGACGGCAGCCGGGTGAAGGAGAGCATCGACCTGAAGTCCGGCGCGTGGGCGAAGTCGGACAAGCCGAGGCTGGACGGCGTCGACGCGGCGCGCCAGGGCGGGCTGAAGGCGCTGGTCGCCTTCGACGACAAGACCGGCCACTACGCCGCCCGGGTGCTGGGCCAGACCCTGTCCTACGCCGCCGGGCTGGTGCCGCAGATCGCCGACACGGTGGTCGCGATCGATGAGGCGATGCGACTCGGCTACAACTGGAGCTTCGGCCCGTTCGAGCTGATCGACCAGGTCGGCGCCGACTGGCTGATCGGCTGGCTGGAGAGCCAGGGCAAGCCGGTGCCGGCGCTGCTCAAGTCCGCGCAGGGCCGCAGCTTCTACCGGGTCCAGGACGGCAAGCTGCAATACCTGACCACCGGCGGCGACTATGCCGAGGTGAAGCGGCCGGAGGGCGTGCTGCTGCTGGCCGACATCAAGCGCACCGCCAAGCCGCTCGCCCGGAACGGATCGGCGGCGCTGTGGGACATCGGCGACGGAGTCACCTGCTTCGAGTTCACCTCGAAGATGAACAGCCTCGACGACCAGACCATGGCCCTGCTGGCCGAGGCGATCCGCATCACCGCGTCGAAATACAAGGCGATGGTGATCTACAACGAGGGCACCAACTTCTCGGTCGGAGCCAATCTCGGCCTGGCCCTGTTCGGCATCAACATCGCTCTGTGGCCGCAGATCGAGGCCTTGGTGAAGGGCGGCCAGGATGCCTACAAGGCGCTGAAATTCGCGCCGTTCCCGACCGTCGCCGCGCCCTCCGGCATGGCGCTGGGCGGCGGCTGCGAGATCCTGCTGCATTCGAGCGCGATCCAGGCCCATGCCGAGACCTATTGCGGCCTCGTCGAGGTCGGCGTCGGCCTCATCCCCGGCTGGGGCGGCTGCAAGGAGATGCTGCTGCGGGCCTATGGCCAGCCGAAGCGGCCGGGCGGGCCGATGCCGCCGATCGGGCAGGTGTTCGAGACTATCGGCACGGCCAAGGTGGCGAAGTCGGCCTTCGAGGCCAAGGAGCTGCTGTATTTCCGGCCGAATGACGGCATCACCATGAACCGCGACCGGCTGCTGGCCGACGCCAAGGCCCGGGCTTTGGCGCTGGCCGAGGGCTACCAGCCGCCGGAGCCGGCCGAGGAGATCCGGCTGCCGGGCCCGACCGCGCGGACCGCGCTGGCCCTGGCGGTCGCCGACCTGGCCCGCAGCGGCAAGGCGACACCCTACGACATCGTCGTCTCCGACAAGCTGGCGAATGTGCTGTCCGGCGGCGACACCGACATCACCGAAAAGCTGACCGAGGACGACGTGCTGGCGCTGGAGCGCGAAGCGTTCACCGCGCTGGTCCGGGCCCCCGGCACCATCGCCCGGGTCGAGCACATGCTGGCCACCGGCAAGCCGCTGCGGAACTGAGAGGATCTGAGAATGCCCAGCTACAAGGTCCCGCTCGACGACATCCGCTTCGTGCTGCACGAGCTGCTCGACGCCGGCCAGCTCCCCAAGCTGCCCGGCTATGAGGAGGCGACGCCCGACACCGTCGACGCCATCCTGGAGGAGGCGGCGCGCCTGGCCGAGAACGAGCTGGCGCCGCTGAACCAGTCCGGCGACGAGGAGGGCTGCCGCTTCGAGAACGGCGTGGTCATCACGCCGAAGGGCTTCAAGGCAGCCTACCGCACCTTCGCCGAGGGCGGCTGGACCGGCCTGTCGGCCGACCCGGCCTATGGCGGCCAGGGCATGCCCAAGGCGGTGAACGTCGTGATCGAGGAGGTGCTGTCCTCCGCCAACATGTCCTTCGGCATGTATCCCGGCCTGTCGCAGGGCGCCTACAACGCGCTCGAGGTCTATGGCGACGACCGGCAGAAGGGGACCTATCTGCCGAAGCTGGCCGACGGCACCTGGTCCGGCACCATGTGCCTGACCGAGCCGCATTGCGGCACCGATCTCGGCCTGATCCGCACCAGGGCCGAGCCGGCGGCAGACGGCGCCTGGAGCATCACCGGCACCAAGATCTTCATCTCGGCCGGCGAGCACGACCTGACCGAGAACATCATCCACCTGGTGCTGGCCCGCCTGCCCGATGCCCCGCCGGGCATCAAGGGCATCAGCCTGTTCGTGGTGCCGAAGTTCCTGCCGAAGGAGGAGGGCGGGGCGGTCGTCGCCGGCCCGCGCAACGGCATCGCCTGCGGCTCGATCGAGCACAAGATGGGCATCAAGGCCTCGTCCACCTGCGTGATGAATCTCGACGGGGCCACCGGCTGGCTGGTCGGCGAGAAGCACAAGGGCATGCGGGCGATGTTCGTGATGATGAACACCGCCCGGCTCGGCGTCGCGATGCAGGGACTCGGCATCGCCGAGGTCGCCTACCAGAACGCCGTGGCCTACGCCAAGGACCGGCTGCAGGGCCGCGCCCTCTCCGGCCCGAAGGCGCCGGACCAGCCGGCCGACCCGATCATCGTCCATCCCGACGTGCGCAAGAACCTCCTGGTCGGCAAGGCCTTCGCCGAGGGCGCGCGGGCGCTGGGCTACCTGGTCGGCATCAACATCGACCTCTACACCAAGCACCCCGACCCGGCGGTTCGGCAGAACGCCAACGACTTCGTGTCGCTGATGACGCCGATCCTGAAGGCCTATTTCACCGATATGGGGCTCGAGGTCGCCACCCGGTCGCAGCAGGTGCTGGGCGGTCACGGCTACATCCGCGAATGGGGGATGGAGCAGTTCGTCCGCGACGCCCGCATCGCCCAGATCTACGAGGGCGCCAACGGCATCCAGGCGCTCGACCTGGTCGGCCGCAAGATGCCGCAGGATATGGGCCGGCTGCTGCGCAGCTTTTTCCACCCGGTCGACGCCTTCATCCGCGAGGAGGCGGAGAACGAGGCGATGCTGGAATTCGTCGGCCCGCTGGCCAAGGCCTTCGGCAAGTTGCAGCAGGCCACCGCCTGGATCGCCCAGAAGGGGCTGAAGGACCCGGAGGAGGCCGGCGCCGCCTCGTCCGACTACCTCAAGCTGTTCGCCCTGGTGGCGCTGGGCTGGATGTGGGCGCGGATGGCCAAGCTGGCGCTGGAGAAGGCGCCCAAGGCCGGCGACCGCGCCGGCTTCTACGACGCCAAGCTGAAGACGGCGCGCTTCTTCATCCAGCGCATGCTGCCGGAGACCGGCTCGCTGTTCATCCAGATCATGGCCGGCAAGGCGCCGCTGATGGCGCTCGACGCCGAGGCGTTCTGATCCCGAAGGGGCGGTCGGTCCCAGGCTGCCCCCTCACCCGAAATCACTGCGCGATTTCGACCTCTCCCCAGGCAGAGGTGAAGGCGGCGCTCATTTCCCTCTCCTTGGGGAGAGTGAGGGGCCCGTCGCGTCGGCGACGGGAGGGTGAGGGGGGCGTTCACCCCGACGCAGGAAAGGCACGGCCGATGAACCTCTACCTCCGCCTCATCCGGGTCGTGGTCGCGGCGCTGCTCGGGCGCCGGCTGACCCTGTTCGACGACAGCGTGGTGCGGTTCCGGGTCTGGCCGAACGACCTCGATTTCAACCTGCACATGAACAATGGCCGGTACCTGACGGTGATGGATCTCGGCCGCACCGACCTGATGCTGCGGGTCGGGCTGGTCGGCCTGCTGTGGCGGCGGCGCTGGGCGCCGGTGCTGGGCGGGGCGACCATCCGCTACCGCCGCTCGCTCGCCGCCTTCGCCGGCTACCGGCTGCGCAGCCGGCTGCTCGGCTGGGACGAGAAGTGGCTGTATCTCGACCAAAGCTTCGAGGACGCGACCGGCGCCGTCGCTGCCCATGCCGTGGTCAAGGCCGTGTTCCGCCGCCGCGGCGGCACGGTGCCGACCGCCGAGATCGCCGCCGCCTTCGGCTGGCAGGGCCCGTCGCCCGAGTTGCCGGCCTATGTCCAGGCCCTGCGCGACGGCGAGCACGCGATGCGCGAGGGGCTGCGGGACGGCCCCCGCGCTGCCTGATCTTCGCCTTGCTCCCGCCGCGCGGCCGCGCCAGTCTGGCGCCGGCTCCGACGGGGGGGGAGGAACGGATGAGAGTCCTGGCAGGCCTGGTCATCGCCGCATCGCTGGCAACCCTGTCCGCATCACCCGCCGCGGCGGCCGGATCGCCGGACTCCAAGGCGCTGGCCGAAGCGATCTCCGCGATCTACGTGCCGCTCGGCCTTGCCCACGCCATGGTCGCAAGCTGCGATCGAATCGACGCCCCCGGCGCCGCGGCCCATGCGACGGCACTGCGGGCCTGGCGCGAGGCGAACGACGCCGACGGGCTGGAGCGGCTGGTGGAGCGGGTCATGGCGCAGAGCGACGCTGTCGCCAAGGCCCGATTGAAGCTCGACGCCGCACTCCAATCGCAGGCCGACGCTCTGGTGCAGAAGATGCCGCTGGCCTGCGGCTCCTTGCCGACGGTATTCGGCGGGACGACTTTCGCGCTCGCCACCAAGGCCGCGCCGGCCCGCGGCGTGCTGGAGGCCTTCCTCGGCCCGGCACCGCGGCCGAAGACGCTCTATTCCGCCGGCCAGCTTTCGGCCCTGGCGGCGGAGGCGTGGCGCCAGGCGCCGCAGGACAAGGACGAGACCGACCAGACCGACTGGGTGTCCACCGTGCTGGGCCGGATCGGGTTGATCGCGGTGTCAGGCCGGGTGGTCGACGACGACCAGCTGCAGCAATGGACGGTCGACCAGCAGTCGCTGTGGAAGGTCAGCTGCGAGTTCGCCGACGATGCCGAGGAAACGCTGTTCGGCCGTCAGATCGGCCGCAACGTCGTCGTCTCGGGCCGGATCGACCGGGTCTACAACTTCAACCTGATCAAGCTGGACGACTGCCGTCTGCTCGACGAGTCCGGCGGCATCGCCAAGGCGAACATCCCGGACGAGACGGGCCTGACGCCGAAGCCGAAGTCGCTGTACTCGATCGCCCAGCTCTCGGTCATCGCGAAGGAACTGTTCCGGCGCACGCCCGGCGCGAAGGACGACGACAAGGTCGAGGCGGTCACCGCGGCGATGCGGACGCTCGGGCCGATCGTCCTCGCCGGCCGTTCCGACGGCGACGACCGGCTGCAGCAATGGCTGTCAGAGCAGCGCTCGATCTGGAGCGCCAGCTGCGAGTTCGCCGACGACGCCGAGAAGAAGCGGTTCGAGCAGGCGAAGGACAAGGACGTCACCGTCATCGCCCGCATCAGCAAGGTCTATGCCTTCGAGGTGTTCAACCTGGCCGACTGCCGGCTGCTGGACGACCCGTCGCGGGTCGCCCGCTCCGACCTGCCGGAGGCCGGCGGGCTGGAATACCGGCCGCCGGATGCGGCGGAGGTGAATGCCGGGCCGGACAAGGGCATCCCGGCCGACCAGATCGAGGCGGTGCTGTTCCGCGAGCAGTTCCAGGTCGGCATGAACCCGACCGGCGGCACCTACACCGACCGCAACGAGGAGAGTTTCCTGCTGCTGAAGGACGGCACCGCCTATCGCTACGAGTTCGATTATCCGCCGACCGATCTCGACGCCGATCAGGTCCGCCGCCGGGCGCCGCAGGACTGGTCGCGCTGGGAGCGGCCGGGCGACAAATACGTGATGTCCGCGGCGGCGGGGGAGAAGGCGGACCTGCCCAGCTTCACGGTGCTGAAGCCGTTCCCACCCGACGCCCGGCTGGACCGCAGCTACTACTTCCTGAACGTGTTCCAGGGCGGCGTCACCCGGCGCATCGACCTCGTCTTCCGGCCCGACGGCACCTTCGAGCGCCACCAGGGCGGCAGCTTCTTCATGCAGAGCATGGCAGGGACGGGACCGGACGGCGGCTCGGTCGGCGTCGCGGGGGGCGGTTTCGCTGCCGTCACGAACGAGAACGGCTTCTCGGCCATGGGCGCGCTGAAGTCGCGGGATTCAGCCGGGCGCTACCGGCTCGACGGCTACACGCTGCAGCTCATGGCCGATGACGGCACGGTCACCCGGCTGCGCATCGGCGTTCCCGGCGACGACCTCAAGGCGCCGGACACGCTCAACATCGGCGGAACGAGCTACTGGGATGCGGAGGAGGAAAAGTAGGAAGGGCAAGGGTGCGAGCCTCTGCCCGATCATGTCATCCTCGGGCTTGACCCGAGGATCCAGGGGCGGCCAGAGCGGTTCTTCGTGGCCCCTGGATTGCCGGGTCAAGCCCGGCAATGACAGAAAAGTAATGTGGAGCCGCGAGAGGCACCGCCGTCAGGCGTGGTCCTTCTTCCACTTCTGGACCTTGCGCAGGATCATGTTCCGGCGCAGCGCCGAGATGTGGTCGACGAACAGCACGCCGTTGAGATGGTCGATCTCGTGCTGCACGCAGGTGGCCAGCAGGCCGGTCGCGTGCGTCTCCTGCGGCGCGCCGGTCTCGTCCAGGTAGCGGATCTTGACCTCGGCCGGGCGCACCACCTCGGCCCATTGCTCGGGCAGCGACAGGCAGCCTTCCTCAGCGGTCTGCAGATCCTCCGACGCCCAGGTGATCTCCGGGTTGATCAGGCGCAGCGGCGCCGGCGGCTCGTCCTTGCCGGCGACATCGATGACGATGATCCGCTCCAGCACGCCGATCTGCGGCGCCGCGAGGCCGATGCCCGGCGCGGCATACATCGTCTCCAGCATGTCGTCGGTCAGCTGGCGGATGCGGTCATCCACCGCGGCGACCGGCTTCGCTTTGGTCTTGAGACGGGAATCGGGGGCGATCAGGATCGGGAGCTTGGCCATGGCGCGATCCAGATAGGCATGCGGCGGACAGGGGTCAAGCGTCGCCATCGGCGGGGCTGCTGTGCCAGGTGGCTTGTGTTACGGTGCGCCCGCGCCGCCGGGCGCGACTGGAGAGACAGACAGGACGAGAGCCGTGACCGCGATTGCCAAGCCCGAAACATCGCTGCTCGCCGACATGGCGCCGGATGAGCAGGAGCGGCTGCGGTCGATCGCCGAGGACGTCCGCAGCGGGGCCAATTGGGTGGTGCGCAAGCGCAAGCTGCTCGACACGCTGCTGGCGATCGAGGCGGCGATCGGCGGCACGCCGAACGAGGCGCTGATCGGCGACGACAGCGACTTCGCCGCGCTGCGCGACGAGATCCGCAAGATGGAGGAGGCGGCCCAGGCCGCCGCGGCCGCCGCCGGCGAGGCACCGGACGTGCCGCTGGATGAGGACGAACTGGCCGCCGCCGCCAACGAGATCGCCTTCCTGACCGGCCTGCCGACCTATGTCGGCGCGGTGCTGGAGATTCTCGACGAGGGTGAGATCGTCGCCGTCGAGCAGGCCGCCTTCTACCACCTCTCCGCCCATCCGGAGCATCAGCGCGCCGCCGACGCCTGGTTCGATGCCGACATCCGCAACGACAAGGCGTTCCGCAAGTTCCTGCGCGCCAACCGCGACTATTCCGACCTGCTCGACCGGTTCGAGGAGATGCTGGACGTGGTCGAGGAGGGGCCGGAGGACGAGGAGTTCGACGACGCCCCGACCCGGCACTGACACGGGCGACCTGAGTTCCAAGATGAAGCCCGGAAACGCCATCTTCTCCGGCCTCGGCACCACGGTGTTCGAGGTCATGTCCCGGCTGGCGCGGCAGCACGGCGCGGTCAATCTCGGCCAGGGCTTCCCGGACGGGAAAGGGCCGGAGGATGTGCTGCGGGTCGCCGCCGCCGCCGTCACCGACGGCTGGAACCAGTACCCGCCGATGCTCGGCCTGCCCGAGCTGCGCCAAGCCGTGGCGGCGCATGACAAGCGCTTCTACGGGCTCGAGGTCGATCCCGACAGCGAGGTCGTGGTCACCTCCGGCGCCACCGAGGCGCTGGCGGCGGCGCTGTTCGCGCTGATCGAGCCGGGCGACGAGGTGGTGCTGTTCGAGCCGCTCTACGACGCCTATCTGCCGCTGGTCCGCCGCGCCGGCGGGGTGCCGAAATTCGTGCATCTGACGCCGCCCGACTGGTCATTCGACCGGGCGGCCCTGGCAAGTGCCTTCTCGCCGCGGACCAAGGCGGTGCTGTTCAACAACCCGCTGAACCCGGCCGCCAAGGTGTTCGGCGCGGCCGAGCTGGATCTGCTGGCCGAGTTCGTCGAGGGCTCGGACGCCTATGTCATCTGCGACGAGGTCTACGAACACCTGGTGTTCGACGGCCGGCGGCACCAGCCGCTGATCGCCCGGCCCGGCATGCGCGACCGCTGCCTGAAGATCGGCTCGGCCGGCAAGACCTTCTCGCTGACCGGCTGGAAGGTCGGCTACGTCACCGCGGCGCCGGCGCTGGCGACGCTGCTGGGCAAGACGCATCAGTTCCTGACCTTCACCACCCCGCCGAACCTGCAGGCCGCCGTGGCCTATGGCCTGGCCAAGGGCGACGATTATTACGACGGCTTCACCGCCGAGCTGCAGGGCAAGCGCGACCGCTTCGCCGCCGGGCTGCGGCGGCTGGGGCTGACGGTGCTGCCCTGCGACGGCACCTATTTCGTCAATCTCGACATCGGCTCGACCGGCTTCAACGGCGACGACCAGGCCTTCTGCCGGCACCTGATCGAGGAGGTCGGAGTCGCCGCCATCCCGGTCTCGGCTTTCTATGCCGAGTCCCCGCTGTCGACCGTCGCCCGCTTCTGCTTCGCCAAGCAGGATGCGGTGCTGGACGAAGCACTGGCGCGGCTGGCCAAGCGGTTCGGCTAGGCGGCCCGAAACGGCACTGGACAGCCGGGCAGGGGAATGCCCTCCTCGCGGCAGCGATCCTGCGAAGGGAGGCTGCCCTGCTCGGCCCGATCCGCAACCATCTGCGGCACCACACCCGTTTCTATGCCGGCGCGCTGCTCGGCGTGGCGCTCTGGTTCGCCTTGGGCGGCAGCGCCAGCGGTCCGATCGCCGTCGTCATCGCCGGCGATGCCTTCTTCGGCCTGTATCTCGCCTGGACCGCGGTCCTGGCCAGGCATGTGACGGCCGACTCGTTCCGGCACCGCGCCGACATCGACGATGAGGGCCTGCCGCTGATCGTGCTGATCACGATGATCGCGGCCGGCCTCGGCGTGGCCTCGATCTTCAGCCTGCTGAACCAGGCGCAGAGGCCGGCACCGCTGCATCTGGTCCTGGCGGTCGCCGGCGTGGCGCTAGGCTGGGCGACGCTGCACACCGTCTTCGCCTTCCGCTACGCCCATCTCTACTACGGCAATGCCGGCGGCGAGCACGGCAAGCGCCGGGATGCGCGCGGGCTGGAATTCCCGGGCGATGACGAGCCGGGCGTGTGGGACTTCCTCTACTATTCCTTCGTCGTCGGCATGACGGCCCAGGTCTCGGACGTGCAGGTGACCGATTCCTATATGCGCCGGCTGACCCTCGGCCACGGCGTGCTGTCCTTCATTTTCAACACCGTGATCCTGGCGCTGGCGGTCAATATCGCGGCCGGCCTGGCGCATTGACCGATCCCGCCCTTGACAGATCCGCTTATTCGCCCGACCTTTATCGCAGGTGCAACAAACGAAAGGAGGTGATCCGATGTCTAGCGCTCCGGTGACCTTGATCTCCGCGGCGGCCCTGATGGGACGAGCGTCGGATCGGGCGATGTCGGCAACCTCCGATCTGCCGGCCTGACACCGACCACTTCGTCGCGGCGATCCGCGAGCGCCGGCACTTAAGACCGGTGCCTCACCGAACGTTGAACTCCGACCGCCGCCCTCCGGGGCGGCGGTTTTGCATCTTGCAGCAGGGCTTCGGAAGCGGACCGAGCCCCAGCATTGTGCAATGCACCCATGCGACGGGTCTGCGCCATTGACTTTCGGCGTCCCTGCCGCCACTTCTACGATCGAATTCAATCACCATCCCGGCATGGTTTCGCCGCTGCCTCGCGACACGCGATCCGCAGCGCAGGACGGCGCCTCGTGCGCGTCCATAAGGCGACCATGTGATCCGGAGGGGATCCGCCGGGACCGGCTTCAGCAAGGGAGAATAATACATGCAGAACGACAAGCCTCTCGCCGGCAAGACGATCGCCATCCTGGTGTCGAACGGGTTCGAGGAAGTCCAGATGACCGAGCCGCAGCGGGCCCTGCTCGCCGCCGGCGCCGCCCTGAAGATCGTCTCGACCGAGCAGGGGCTGGTCAATGGCTGGCACGAGAAGGCGTGGGGTCACTACTTCGCCGTCGACGTGCCGCTGTCGAACGCGCTGGCCGCGGATTTCGACGCCGTCCTGATCCCGGGTGGTGAGCGCGGCGTGGCCAAGCTGGCCGCCAACCCGCACACCAAGCGCATCCTTCGCGGCTTCGCCGATGCCGGCAAGCCGATCGCCGCCCTCGGCGTCGCGCCGCAGCTGCTGGCGCTGTCCGAGCGGATCCAGGGCCGCACCGTGGTCGCCAATGACAGCGTCCGCGAGACGCTCGAGGCCGCCGGCGCCAAGCTGGTCGACGACACGGTCGTGGTCGACGGCAACCTGATCACCGCCCGCGACGACCTCGACATGCCCGCGTTCAAGGGCTCGATCGTCGAGCACTTCACGACCGTTGCCGCCTTGGTGGCCGCGGCCGCCTGATCCTCCGGGACCGGGAAAGTTTAAAGGGCGCCGGTTTTTCCGGCGCCCTTTTTGCTTTGGGCTCGATATCGATCGTCAGGTTGGATGCGTTGCCTCTCCCGCAAGCGGGAGAGGCAACGCAAATTACGCCGCCTCGTCGCGGCGGGCCGGGGTCGGGGTGTCCCAGAAGTGGCAGGCGGCCTGGTGGCCGGGGCTGCCGACATCGATCAACTGCGGTGCCACCTGGGCGCACAGATCCTGCGCCTTCGGGCAGCGGGTGCGGAAATAGCAGCCGGTGGGCGGGTTCAGCGGGCTCGGCAGGTCGCCGGTCAGCACGATCCGCTTCTTGCTGCGCTCGGCATCCGGGTCGGGCAGCGGCACCGCCGAGATCAGCGCCTGGGTGTAGGGGTGGCGCGGATTGTCGTAGATGTCGTCGCGGTCGGCGATCTCGGCCAGCTTGCCGAGATACAGCACCATGATGCGGTGGCTGATGTGGCGCACCACCGACAGGTCGTGGCTGATGAAGATCAGCGACAGGCCGAACTGGCGCTGCAGCCGCATCAGCAGGTTGACGATCTGGCTCTGGATCGAGACGTCGAGGGCCGAGACCGGCTCGTCGCACACGATCAGCTTCGGGTTCAGGATCATCGCCCGGGCGATGCCGATGCGCTGCGCCTGGCCGCCGGAGAATTCGTGCGGATAGCGGTTGATCATCTCCGGCCGCAGCCCGACCAGGCCCATGATCTCCTCGACCTTGGCCCGGCGCGCCTTCTTGCTCAGCTTGCCCTCGAACACGTCGAGCGGCTCGCCGATGATCTCGCCCACGGTCATGCGCGGGTTCAGCGAGGCCAGCGGGTCCTGGAAGATGATCTGCAGGTCCTGCCGCTTCTCGCGCATCGCCTGGCTGTCGAGATTGGCGATGTTCTCGCCCATCCACACCACCTGGCCCGCGGTCGGCGGGATTAGCTGCAGCACGGCGCGGCCGAGGGTCGACTTGCCGCAGCCGGATTCACCGACGATGCCGAGCGTCTCGCCGGCCTTGAGGTCGAAGCTGATGCCGTCGACCGCCTTCAGGCTGTCGCGGTGGCTGGACCACATGTGCCGCTTCGGCATCGAGAAATGCACGCGCAGGTCGCGCACCGACAGGATCGTCTTGCCGTCGTAGGACGGATTGGCCGGCGGGAGGGTGTCGGTCATGGCGGGCCTCAATGACGGGTCCGGGCGGCGCGATCGGCGTCGATGACTGCGCGATCGGCCTCGGTCAAAGGCAGCTGGGTCAGGTGGCAGGCCTTGGCCCGCCGCACGCCGCTGGCTTCGAGGTCGCCGCCGCAGGGGCGCAGCAGCGGCTCTTCCGCCACGCAGCGGGCATGGGCGTAGCGGCAGCGCGGCTGGAAGTTGCAGCCGGGCGGCAGGTTCTGCAGGTTCGGCGGCTGGCCGCCGATCGACGGCAGCTCGGCATGCCGGTCGGAGTTCAGCCGCGGCATGCTCTGCAGCAGCCCCTCGGTGTAGGGGTGCTGCGGGTTGTAGAAGATGTCCCGCACCGACCCGGTCTCGATCACGTTGCCGGCATACATCACCATCACCCGGTCGGCGAGGCCGGCGATGACGCCGAGATCATGGGTGATCAGCACGATCGAGGTGTTGAACTCGCGCTTCAGGTCGCGCATCAGGTCCAGGATCTGGGCCTGGACGGTGACGTCGAGGGCGGTGGTCGGCTCGTCGGCGATCAGCAGGTCTGGCTGGCACAGCAGGGCCATGGCGATCATCACCCGCTGGCGCATGCCGCCGGAGAATTCATGCGGATACATGCCGATCCGGCGCTTGCCCTCGGGGATGCGGACCAGGTCCAGCATCTCGATCGACCGCTTCAGCGCCTGGCCCTGGTTCATCCCCTTGTGCTGCACCAGCACCTCGGTCATTTGCCGGGCGATGGTCAGGTACGGGTTCAGCGACGTCATCGGATCCTGGAAGATCATCGACATCTTCGAACCGCGCACCCGGTTCAGTTTGGCCGGCGGCAGGCCCAGGATCTCCTGCCCCCGGTACTGCACGCTGCCGGTGGCGCGGCCGTTCGAGGCCAGGAGGCCCATCACCGACATGAACAGCTGGCTCTTGCCCGAGCCGCTCTCGCCGACGACGCCGATGGTCTCGCCGGCAGCGATGTCGAGCGAGATGCCGTTCACCGCGGCGACGACGCCGTCGCCGGTCTGGAAGCGGGTGACGAGATTGCGGATCGCCAGGATGATCTCGGCCTGGGCGGGAGCGGTGGCCACGGTGCCGGCGGTCGGGGTCGGGGTGGTCACGAGAGTTGCTGCAGTCATTGTGCGTTGGCCTCGGGGCTCAGCGATCGCGCGGGTCGAGGGCGTCGCGCAGCCCGTCCCCGATGAAATTGAGGCAGAACAGGGTGACGGCCAGGAACACGGCCGGGAACACCAGCATCCACCAGGCGATGGTCATGCTGCGGGCGCCATCCGAGATCAGCACGCCCCAGCTCGTCATCGGCTCCTGCACCCCGAGACCAAGGAAGGACAGGAAGCTTTCCAGCAGGATCACCTGCGGCACGGTCAGCGTCATGTAGACGATGACCGGCCCGAGCGTGTTCGGGATCACGTGCTTGCGGATGATGCGCCAGTTCGACAGGCCGCAGGCATGCGCGGCCTCGATATATTCCTTGCGCTTGATCGACAGGGTCTGGCCCCGGACGATGCGCGCCATGTCCAGCCAGTTCACCGCGCCGATGGCGACGAAGATCAGGATGATGTTCCGGCCGAAGAATACCATCAGCAGGATCACGAAGAACATGAACGGCAGGGAGTACAGCACGTCGACCAGCCGCATCATCATGCTGTCGACGCGGCCGCCCAGGAAGCCGGAGGTGGCGCCGTAGGTGACGCCGATGATCAGGCTGACCAGGGTACCGACGATGCCGACCATCAGCGAGATCTGGCCGCCATAGAGGGTGCGGACCAGGAGGTCGCGGCCATTGGCCTCGGTGCCGAAGTAATGCGCGAAGGTGCCGTCATCCGCGGCCGCGAAGCTGGGCGGCGCGGTGAAGGCGGTGTAGTCGACCTCGTCCAGCCCCCAGGGCAGCAGATAGGGCCCGGCGACGCAGGCGATGGCGATGATCGCCAGCATCGCGACGCTGGCGATGGCGGCCTTGTTGCCGCGCAGGCGCCGCCAGGCGTCCTGCCACAGGCTGCGGCCCTTGATCGGCTGGGCGGCGGGGGGCGGAAGGGTTCCGATGGTGGCGTCGGTCATCGCCGCGTCCTCAATCGTAGCGCACGCGCGGGTCGAGCGCGCCGTACAGCAGATCGACCAGCAGGTTGAACAGGATGATCAGCACGGCGAAGAAGATCACCGTGCCCATCACCAGGGTATAGTCGCGGTTCAGTGCGCCCTGGATGAAATAGCGGCCGATGCCGGGGATGCCGAAGATCTGCTCGATCACGATCGAGCCGGTGATGATGCCGGCGGTGGCGGGGCCGAGATAGGAGACGACCGGCAGCAGCCCGGCCTTCAGCGTGTGCCGCATGATCGTGATCCGCTCGGGCAGGCCCTTGGCTCTGGCGGTGCGCACGAAATTCGAGCGCAACACCTCGATCATGCTGGCGCGGGTCAGCCGGGCGATATAGGCGGTCGGCGGCAGGGATAGCGCCACGATCGGCAGGATGAACGAGGTCCAGCCGGCGGTGATGCCGCCGGCCGGCAGGATCCGCCAAGTCACGGCCAGGAGCAGCACCAGAAGAGGCGCCACGACGAAGTTCGGGATGGTGATGCCGATCATGGCGATCGCCATGGTGCCGTAGTCGCCGGGCGTGTTCTGCTTCAACGCCGCGATGGTTCCGAACAGGATGCCGAAGAAGCTGGCGACCGCGACCGCGATCAGGCCGATCTGCAGCGAATAGGGGAAGCCCTTGCTCAGCAGCTCGTTGACCGAATAGTCGCGCATCCGGAAGGACGGGCCGAAATCACCCTGCAGGACATTGCCCATGTAGCGGCCGAACTGCATGTAGAGCGGCTCGTCCAGATGATACGCCTTCTCGAGGTTGCGCTTGATCTCGACCGGCAGCGGCTTGTCGGTGGCGAAGGGGCCGCCCGGCGCCAGCCGGATCATGAAGAAGGCCACCGCGATGATGATCAGGATGGTCGGTATGGCGCCCAGGATGCGGCGCACGGCATAGCTCAGCATGGCATCGGATCCTTCGCCCGGGCGGGATGTCGGACATAACCCGGGGGCTGAAAAAGTCGATGCCCGCCCTCCGGCTGGGTCCGGCGGGCGGGCATCGTCACGGGGTCGGCCTCAGCGCTCGACGGACATCCAGCGCGCGAGGTGGAAGTCCTGCACGTTGTCCACCCAGCCCTTCACGGCGGGGGAGACGGCGTGCTTGGTGGTGTAGAAGTAGATCGGCAGCACCGGCAGGTCGGCGATCATCACCTTCTCGGCCTGCTGCATCAGGTCGCCGCGCTGCTTCGGGTCGGTCGCCTTGGCGGCCTGCGCCATCAGCTCGTCGAACTTCGGATTGGCGTAGCCCGAGGTGCTCTGCTCGCCGACGGTGCCCAGCTCGAGCTGCAGGAAGCCGAAGGCGTCGTTGTAGTCGCCGATCCAGCCATGCCGCGCGATGTCCGGAAATTCCTTCTTGTTGCGGGTGTTCTGGAAGGTGCCCCATTCCTGGTTCACCAGCTTGGCGTCGACGCCGAGCTTCTTGTTCCACATGGCGGCGATGAACACGGCCACCTTCTTGTGGTTCTCGCTGGTGTTGTAGGTGATCTCCAGCTTCAGCGGCTTGTCCGGGCCGTAGCCGGCCTTGGCGTACAGCTCCTTGGCCTTGGCGTCGCGCTCGGCCTGGGTCAGCTTGCCGTCCTCCGGCTCCCAGGTCGGGAAGTTCTGGGTGCCCGGGGGCACGAAGCTGTAGGCCGGGATCTGGTCAGCCTGGGTGACGTTCTTGATCAGCGATTCACGGTCGACCGCCAGCGACAGCGCCTCGCGCAGCTCCGGGCTGCTCTTCCACGGCTCGTGCGTCAGGTTGTAGGCGTAGAAGTAGACGCCGAGATACGGCGTGATGTGGATCTCGTCCGGGCTTTCCTTGCGCAGGCTCGGGATCTGCTGGCTCGGCAGTTCGTAGGTCATGTCGAGCTCGCCGGCCTTGAACCGCTGCAGCTCGGCGTCGATGTCCTCGGTGGGATAGACCATCACCGTGTCGATCTTGACGTTCGCCGCGTCGTGGAAGTTCGGGTTCTTGACCAGCTTGATGTAGCCCTGCGGCACCGCCTCGGCCAGCATGTAGGCGCCGTTCGAGACCAGGTTGCCGGGCTTGATGAACTCGTCGCCGAACTTCTCGACATTGGCCTTGCTGACCGCGAAGGTCGATTGGTGCACCAGCGACGAGATGAAATACGCCGTGGGCGCGTTCAGCTTGACCTCGAAGGTGCGGTCGTCGATCGCCTTCACCCCCAGGGCGTCGAGCGGCTTCTTGCCGTTGCGGATATCCTCGGCGTTGACCACCGGGTCCAGGTAATAGGCATAGGCCGAGCCGGTCTTCGGGTCGACCAGCCGCTGCCAGCCGAACACGAAATCCGCCGCCGTCACCGGCGTGCCGTCCGACCACTTCTCGTCCGCGCGCAGCTTGAAGGTGTAGGTCAGCCCGTCATCCGACACCGTGTGGCTCTCGGCCGCACCGGGCGACGGCTCGCCCTTGGCGTCGTAGGTCATCAGGCCTTCGAACAGATCAGCCGCGATATTGGCCTCCGGCACCCCTTCCATCTTGTGCGGATCCAGGGTCGACGGCTCGGCGCCGTTGCCCTTGTTGAACACCATCTCGGCCACGGCCGCGCTTGAAACGCCGCCCAGGAGGGCGGCGGCGAGCAGCCCGCGCGCCAGGATTTTGGTGAAGCTGTGCATGTGTTCGCCCCTACTGTTTCCGGTTTCCCGGTCACTGGTTTGTTTACAAGGCACGCCCAAACGGCGCGCTCTCGTCCGTCTCCCACCAGCGAGGAGTGATGGCGTGGACGGTATCGTTTCGACCGCATTTGAGCAATCGAATTCGCGGGTCTGCTATGAATCCGGCGCGCGTTTCATGCCTTGCAAAAGTCGCAAACAGGAAAGTGTCGAATCGGCCCTGCGCTTGTTCTTTACTTTCTTCTTGGCCTCATCTGGCCCGCGATTCCGAAACCGGCCGGGTTACGAAACGCAGCGCGAGCAGCAGGGCCAGCAGCAGCAGCGCCCCGGCCTGGTGCATCGCACCCAACCAGACCGGCACCTGCGCGAGCAAAGTGGAGATGCCGAGGCCGACCTGGACCACCACCATCAGCCCGGCCAGATGGCCCCAGCCGACCACCGGCGTGCGGCTGCAGCGAAAGGCAAGGGCCAGCACCACCAGGGACGTGCCGATCGCCAGCCAGCGATGGGTGAACTGGACCAGGGCAGTGTTGTCGAACCAGTTCAGCCAGGCCGGGATGATGCTGAAGGATTCCGGCGGCGGCAGCAGCCGGCCGTCCATCAGCGGGAAGGTGTTGTAGACCTGTCCGGCGTCGAGCCCCGCGACGAAGGCGCCCCAGCACATGGTGACGGCGACGCAGCCGATCGCGAACGAGGCGTGCCGGCGCAACGACCGCGCACCGGCGAAGCGGCCCAGCCGCGGCAGCACCAGTCCGTAGGCGGTCCACAGGATGAGAGCGTAGAGCAGCACGGCGAGGCCGAGATGCGCCGCCAGCCGGTAATGGCTGACCGAAGGCCGGTCGACCAGGCCGCTCATCACCATGAACCAGCCCAGCGCCCCCTGCAGCCCGCCCAGCACCAGCAGGCCCAGCAGGCGCAGCCGCAGGCCGCGGTCAAGCCCGCCGCGCCACCAGAACCAGGCCAGGCCGGCAGCGAAGACCAGGCCGATCAGCCGGCCCCACAGCCGGTGCAGCCATTCCCAGAAGAAGATCCGCTGGAACGCCTCCAGCGACATGCCGGTGTTCTTGTACAGGTACTCCGGCGTGGCCTTGTAGGCGGCGAAGGCGTCCGCCCAGGCCTGGTCCGACAGCGGCGGCAGTGCGCCCTTGATCGGCGCCCATTCGACGATCGACAGGCCGCTCTCGGTCAGCCGCGTGATCGCGCCGATCACCGCCATGGCGAAGACCATGGCGGCGCACAGGAACAGCCACAGCGCGACGGAGCGCGTGGCTGGGGCGGCGGCAGGGCGCAGGGCCGCGGCGGCGGGGGCGGAATGCATGAATCGGCTTATCGCGCCGGCCCGCGGCGGCGTCAAATCTGTCGTTGTCGCAGGGATGGGAATAGCGTCGTAGGTTGGGTTCGCGACAGCGAACCCAACACCGGTTCGGGCGGCGCGATGTTGGGTTCGGCAGACGCGAACCCAACCTACATCCGGTGTCTCCTGACCCTTACCGGATCTTGCCCTTGCGCGGGTCATAGGGGTGGCGGGCGCCCCAATCCTCGACGAAGCTGGCCAGCTCCGGATCGGCCGGGTCGGGCAGGGTGACGGCCAGCCGGACATACTGGTCGCCGCGATTGCTGCCGGTGGGATTGCGCACGCCCTTGCCCTTCAGCCGCAGGACCGCGCCGCTGTTCGACCCCTTGGGGATGGTCAGCATCACCGGGCCCAGCAGCGTCGGCACCTCGACCCGGCCGCCCAGAACCGCCTCCTGCAGCGATATCGGCAGGGTCATGCGGATGTCGCTGCCGTCGCGCTCCAGCACCGGGTCGGGGATGATCCGGACCTCGATCAGCGCGTCGCCGGGAACGCCTCGGCCGCCCTTCTCGCCTTGGCCGCGCAGGCGGATGGTCTGGCCGTCGGTCAGGCCGACCGGCAGGGTGACCTTGAGCGAGCGGCCGTCGGCCAGCGTCACCGTGGTCTCGCCGCCTTCGACGGCAAGGCGGAACTCGGCCCGCAGCGTGTAGCTGATGTCGCGGCCCTTGCCGCCGGCCTTGCCGCCGCCGGCCCGGGCGCCGCCCTGGCCGAACATGCCGCGCAGGATGTCGTCGATGTCGCCGGCATCGGTGAAGGCGTCGTAGCTGTCGGTGCGCTGGTAGCGCGTGCCGCCGGCGCCGCTTCCGGCCCCTGCGCCGGGCCAGCCGCCGCCGGGCCGGCGGGCATAGCCGCGCTCGGTGCCGTTGGCGTCGATCTCGCCGGCGTCGAAGCGGCGGCGCTTTTCGGCGTCGCTTAGCAGGTCATAGGCGGTCGACACCGCCTTGAACCGGTCCTCGGCGCGCGCGTCGCCCTGGTTCAGGTCAGGGTGGTGCTTCTTGGCGAGCTTGCGATAGGCCCGCCGGATCTCGTCCTCGCTGGCGGTGCGGGCCACGCCCAGCACGGCATACGGGTCATCCATGGCTCGGATCTCTGGGGGTAAGTCCTTGATCCGCGTACATGATGTCGTGCCGCCTCGGTTTCAACGCTCCCCCTCGCCCCTGCGGCTTTCAATTTGCGGTTGCGTCGCCGCCGTCGAATCGCCGGCGCCAATCGGCCAGCTGGTGCGTGATGTCCAGCGCCGCGGCCAGCGCCGCCCGGCCTTCCGGCCCGCTGACTGCCGGCGGGCGGCCGTTGCCGACGCTGTCGAGGAAGCTCTGGATCTCCAGCTTCAGCGGGTCGCCGGTCTCGAACTGCTGCTCTTCCTGGTACAGCTCCGGCTGGCCGTCGCGGCCGCGGGTCTTGCGGATGAAGGTCAGCTTGGCCTCGCTGAGGTCGACCATGATGTAGCCGTCCTGCTGGAAGATCCGCATGGTGCGGTGGCGCTTCCAGCTGACCCGGCTGGCCGTCACCGTGGCGGTGCAGCCATTGGCGAATTGCAGCCGGGCGTTGACGATGTCGTCGGCCTCGCTCAGCACCGGCGCGCCGACGGCGTCAATGCGGTCGAGCGGGGCGCCGACGATCTTCAGCACCAGGTCGATGTCGTGGATCATCATGTCGAGCACGACATTGACGTCGGTGCCGCGCGGCTTGAAGGCGGAGATGCGCTGGCATTCGATGTAGCGCGGCCGGTCCAGGATCTTGGCCAGGCCCTGCACCACCGGGTTGAACCGCTCGAGATGGCCGACCTGCAGCACCAGCTTGCGGTCGGCGGCCAGGCGGCTCAGCGCGTCGGCCTCCTCCAGCGTGTTGCTGATCGGCTTCTCGATCAGCACGTGGATGCCGGCCTCCAGGCAAATGCGTGCCGTGTCGAAATGGGCGTTGGTCGGCACCGCGACGCTGACCGCGTCGACCTGGCCGATCAGCTCGGACAGGTCGGTCACAGCCCGGACGCCCAGCTTCGTCGCCAGCGCCCCGGCCCGGGCAGGGTCGGTGTCGCAGACCGCGACCAGCTCGGCCTCGGGCAATTCCGCATGCTTGGCGGCGTGCAGGCTGCCGAAATAGCCCGCCCCGATCACCGCGGTCCGGGTCCGCTTCATGTCGTCTCCACGCTCGTCAGCAACACTGCTGCGCCTTCCTAACGCTGTTGCCTACGCTTTGACCAGCGGTGATACGCTTCCGCTTGACGGGCGCGCCGCTCGGGGCGAGGAATACGTCCGACTTAACAAGCGGGTTCAAGACATGGCTGGCAGGCTGGCGGGCAAGACGGCGGTGCTGACCGCGGCGGGGCAGGGGATCGGCCGGGCGACGGCGCTGGCCTTCGTCCGCGAAGGTGCGACGGTCCACGCCACCGACATCAACGAAGCGGCGCTGCAGGCCCTGGCGGCCGAGGTGCCGGGGATCTCGACAACCCGGCTCGACGTACTCGACCATGACGCGATCAAGGCCTATGCGGCCGAACGTGGCGCCGTCGACGTGCTGTTCAACTGCGCCGGCTTCGTCCATGCCGGCACCATCCTCGACTGCGAGGAGAAGGACTGGGATTTCTCCTTCAACCTCAATGTCCGCTCCGCCTACCACATGTGCCGCGCCTTCCTGCCGGCAATGATCGGGGCCGGCGGCGGCACCATCGTCAACGTCGCCTCGGTCTGCTCCTCGATCAAGGGCCTGCCGAACCGCTTCGTCTACGGCGCCACCAAGGCGGCCGTGCTGGG
This sequence comes from Inquilinus sp. YAF38, assembly GCF_052113205.1. Classification (NCBI taxonomy): domain Bacteria; kingdom Pseudomonadati; phylum Pseudomonadota; class Alphaproteobacteria; order Rhodospirillales; family Rhodospirillaceae; genus Inquilinus; species Inquilinus sp. YAF38. The sequence goes on from NZ_JBFRCU010000026.1 coordinate 54,957, forward strand.
CCTGACCAAGTCGATCGCCGCCGATTTCGTCGGCCAGGGCATCCGCTGCAACGCCATCTGCCCGGGCACGGTGGAGACGCCGAGCCTGCATGACCGCATGGCGGCGCAGGGCGATGTCGAGAAGGCGCGCGCCGCCTTCGTGGCGCGCCAGCCGATGGGTCGCCTCGGCAATGCTGAGGAGATCGCGTCGCTGGCCGTGTACCTGGCCTCGGACGAGGCCTCCTACCTCACCGGCCAGGCCATCAACGTCGACGGCGGCATCACCATCTGACTGCGGCTTCCGGCCGCCCAACACCCGCGTTCCAGGGAGAGAACACCAATGAAGCTGCTGCGCTACGGCCCCGTGGGGCAGGAGAAGCCGGGCCTGCTCGACGCCGAGGGCCGCATTCGCGACCTGTCGGGCGCCGTGCCCGACATCGCCGGCGACGCGCTGACCCCGGCCGGCATCGCCCGGCTCAAGGGCCTCGACCCGTCCTCGCTGCCGGTCGTCTCCGGCAATCCGCGGCTCGGCGCCTGCGTCGCCGGCACCGGCAAGTTCATCTGCATCGGCCTGAACTACTCCGACCATGCGGCCGAGACCGGCGCCACCGTGCCGCCGGAGCCGATCATCTTCATGAAGGCCACCAGCGCCATCGTCGGCCCGAATGACGATGTCGAGATCCCGCGCGCCAGCGAGAAGACCGACTGGGAGGTCGAACTCGGCATCGTCATCGGCAAGCCGGCCAAATATGTGTCGGAGGCCGACGCGATGAGCCATGTCGCCGGCTTCTGCGTCATCAATGACGTCTCCGAGCGCGCCTTCCAGACCGAGCGCCACGGCCAGTGGACCAAGGGCAAGAGCTGCGACACCTTTGGCCCGACCGGCCCCTGGCTGGTGACGCCGGACGAGGTCGGCGACTACGACAGCCTGCACATGTGGCTGGAGGTCGACGGCCACCGCTACCAGAACGGCTCGACCAAGACGATGGTCTACAAGACGCCGTTCCTGGTCAGCTATCTCAGCCAGTTCATGGGGCTGCGCACCGGCGACATCATCTCCACCGGCACCCCGCCGGGCGTCGGCATGGGCCAGAAGCCGCCGAAATACCTGAAGGCCGGCCAGACCATCCGCCTCGGCATCGAGAAGCTGGGCGAGCAGGCGCAGAAGACCATCCAGGCCTGACGGCCAGTCTCCGGATGACACGGGCGCCGTTATGCCCGTGTCATCCGTCGCATGAATTCGCGTTAAACCGTCTTGCCGGCCGCGACGGCGGCACACCATCTCTTCGTGTAGGATGAGAGACACGCCGGCTTCGGCGTGCCGCGTTCAGCAGAGATGGTGTTCACCATGTTGAAGGTGTTCCACGTCACCCCGCGCCGTGCCGCGGTCTTCGCCGCCCTCGGGGCCGCGCTGGCCCTGCCGCTGATGGTCTCCACCCCGGCCGAGGCCTGGTGGCGCGGTGGGTGGGGCGGCGGATGGCATGGCGGCTGGCATTCCGGTGTCAGCATCGGCATCGGCCTGCCGCTCTACGCGTCGCCGCCGGTTTACTATGCCCCGCCGCCGCCGGTCTATTACGGGCCACCGCCGGTGGTCTATGAGGCCCCGCCGCCGGCCTATGGGGTCTACAGGGCTCCGCCGCCGGTCTATGACGCACCGCCGCCGCGCACGGTCTATGCTGCGCCGCCGGCCCGAGCCTGGGTGCCCGGCTTCTGGAGCCGCGGCGTCTGGATCGAGGGCCACTGGCGCTGAGTTCCGGCTTTTCCGGGCCGTCTGTGCCCTAGGTCACAGCGCCGCCCTTCCGACTTCGCCATAGTCACGCATGCGCCCCGATCGGATGGTCCGGCCGGGGCGCTGCGCTGCCTCAAGCGCGGAGTTGAGAAATGAGCATCATCGGAACGACCGGCGTCGTGCCGGACGAAACGGTGGCGCAGAGCAGCGGCTGGTGCGCTTCGAAGTCGGAGTCCCGGTCCGCCCAGATATCCTGGTCCGAGGTCGCGGTCGCCTGGGTGGCCGTACCCGTCGTGCTCAGCGCCATCACGGCGATCATCGCCTTGTTGTCTTAAGCTTGCGGTCAGCGTCGCGGCAGCGTCAGCAGCCCGACGCCGCCCAGCACCAGAAGCGCCCCCACCACCTGCAGCCCCGTCAGCCCTTCGTCCATCCCGGCCCAGGCCAGGAGGATGGTCGAGACGGGGCCGAGCGCGCCCAGCAGCGCCGCCCGGGCCGCGCCGATCCGCTTCAGCGCCTCGCTGGTCGCCCAGACCGGCAGCACCGTGCCGACCACCGCGATCCAGGCGGCGATGCCCAGCACCTTGCCGGACACCAGCAGGTGGTCGGCCGGGCGCAGCACGAAGAACTGGGCGATGCAGGCGACGCAGGCCGACATCATGGCGATGGCGGTGAAGCGGGTGCTGCCGATCCGCGGCACGGTGTTGGCGCCTCCGACCAGATAGGCGGCATAGGCCAGGGCGCTGAGCAGGATCAGCCCGGCGCCGCCCAGCCGGGCCGCGTCGAAGCTGTCGGCAGCGGCTTCCAGCACCAGGAACAGCCCGGCATAGGCCACCGCCAGGCACAGGATCTCCCGCCGCTGCGGCCTCCGGCCGAGCAGCACGGCCGACAGCGCCAGCACGAAGGTCGGGTACAGAAACAGGATAATCCGGCCCAACCCCGCCGGCACCGTGCGCAGCCCCAGGAAGTCGCAATAGCTGGCGATCCAGTAGCCCAGCATCCCGAGCGCCGCGGTGCGCAGCAGGTCGCCCGGCGCCAGCGGCCCCGCTGCGCGGCGCCGGGCCCAGGCCCACATCGCCACGAAGAAGGGCAGCGACAGGCCCATGCGCAGCGCCAGCAGCGTCTCGGCGTCGACGCCCTCGGCATAGCCCAGCCGGATCAGCACCGGCCGGGTGGAGAAGGCCAGGACCCCGAGGATCGCCAGCAGATAGCCGACCGCCTCGCCGCGCCGGCCGCTCGCGGCCTTTGCCGCCGCGGCGGTCATGATGCCAGGGCCGCGGCGAAGCGCAGCCGGACGTAGTCGGCGCTCCAAGCGMCGGACTGGTCGCGCAGGCTGGGCGCCAGCAGCGCCTCGACCTCATCCAGGATCTCGGCCCGGGCCGCACCGGCGATGCCGTCGAGCAGCGGGTTGGCGAAGGTGTCGAGCCAGCCGCGCATGCCGGTGGGCAGCGGCGTCGGCCGCGGCACCAGGCCGATGCTGTCGACCCGGAAGCCCTGCGCCTGCAGCTTCGCCGCATATTCGGCCGGGGTCGGGAAGAACCAGGGGATCCGGGCGGCGCCATCCAGGCCGCGGGCGTTCAGCGCCGCGACCAGTGCCGTCACGATCGCCGCGACATTGCCGTGGCCGCCGAACTCGCCGACGAAGCGTCCGGCCGGCTTCAGCGCCCGCCGGACGCCGGCGATCACGGCATCGGGCTGCCGCATCCAGTGCAGCGCGGCGTTGCTGAACACGGCGTCGAACTCGGGCCCGAAGGCCAGCGCCTGGCCATCGGCGATGCGCGCGTCGAGCCCCAGGGCGCGGGCGGCCGCCACCAGCTCGGCCGAGGCGTCGGCGCCGACCACCGTGGCGCCGGCCGCGACCAGCTTGGCCGTCAGGGCGCCGTCGCCGCAGCCGAGATCGAGGATGCGCTCGCCCGGCCGCGGCGCCAGCAGCTCGAGCACCGGCTGCCCCAGATCGGCGACGAAGCGCGCATTGCGGGCATAGCCCTCGGCGCTCCAGGACTGCGCTTCCGTGATCGTGCTCATGGCGGTCGTTCCCTGTGGTACCGGCAGACTATCGCGCCGGCGGGCATCCTTCGGCCAATGCCTGATCGGTGTATCGGTCGTGACGATGCAAAGCGGGGCCCGTCCCGATATGCCGATTTTCTACAAGACGCGTCCGGCCCCGGCCCTATGATCGGGCCGATGGACAACGTCACCCAGGAACAGGCGATGGCGGCCGAGCCGCTCGCGGGCAGCGAGCGGGCGCGGTTCTTCACGGCCTCGGGCTTCGACGGGCTRGAATGCCTGGAGGCGACGTTCCGCACCCATCGCTATGCCCTGCACATGCACGAGACCTACGCTGTCGGTGGCATCTTCGCCGGCTGCGAGACGTGGCTGGCCCGTGGCATCCAGCGCTATGGCGGCCCGGGCGATCTCTGCCTGGTGAATCCCGAGGACGTGCATGACGGTGAGCCCTACGGCGCCGGCTACCGCTACCGCATGACCTACCCCTCGGTCGAGCTGATGCGGCGCATGGCGTCGGAGATCGCCGGTCAGCCGGTGACCGGGACCCCGTTCTTCCCCGAGCCGGTGGTGCACGACCCCGACACCGTGGCCTTGTTCGCCGAGGCCTTCGCCGCCCAGGCCCGGGGCGACGCCCTGGCGATGGACGAGCTGCTGCTGCGCGCCTATGGCCGCTGCCTGATCCGCCACGCGGCCTTCCGCCCGGCCGAAGCGCCATCGGATTCGGGCCGGATCGCCCGGGTGACCGAGCTGATGCGCGACCGCTATGCCGAGGAGTTGTCGCTCGACGATTTCGCGGCCGCGGCCGGGCTGTCCCGCCACCACCTGATCCGCGCCTTCCGGCGCGAGCTGCGGATGACGCCGCACGCCTATCTGCTGAGCCTGCGCGTCCAGGCCGCCCGGCGCCGGCTGCGGGCGGGGGAGGCGCCGGCCGAGGTCGCGGCCGCCACCGGCTTCTACGACCAGGCCCATCTGACCCATGCCTTCAAGGCGCGGCTCGGCGTCGCCCCTGGCGCCTACCGGGCCGGCTTCCACCTCTGATCCCAGCATCGGCTTCCGCATGACCCGAGATCTCCGGCGCGATGCCCTGGACGGCATCCGCGACATCCTCCCGCCCGCCATCGCGGCGATCCCGATCGGCCTGCTCTGCGGTGCGCTTGGCGCCGCCAAGGGCCTGTCGCCGGCCGAGATGGCGCTGATGTGCGCCCTGGTCTTCGCCGGCGGCGCCCAGTTCGCGGCCATCGATCTATGGTCCTACCCGGTGCCGGTGGCGACTCTGGTGCTGTCGACCCTGCTGATCAACTCCCGCCACATCCTGATGAGTCTGTCGCTGGCCCGCCGCACCGGGCACTTCACCTGGGGCCAGCGCCTGCTCGGCTATGCCGTGCTGGCCGACGAGAACTGGGCGATGGCGGAGCGGCGGGCCGCGGGGCGGGCGCTGACTCCCGCCTATTTCCTGGGGATGGGCGGCTTCTTCTACCTGAACTGGCTGGTCTGGGGGACGCTCGGCGCCGTGGTCGGCGCGGCGATCGGCGACCCGTCCCGGATCGGCGCCGACTTCGCCTTCACCGCTTTGTTCATCGGCCTGGTCGTCGGCTTCTGGCGTGGCCATCGCAGCACGGTCACCATCGCCGCCAGCCTGGTCACCGCCGCCCTGGTCTACCACTTGGCCGGCCCGCCCTGGCATGTCGCGGCCGGCGCCTTGGCCGGCATCGCCGCCGCCTGGCTGGCCGCCGAGCCGGAGGAGGTGCCGGCATGAGGATCGATCCGGCGACCCTGGCCGCCATCCTGGGCATGGCCGCCGTCACCTACCTGACCCGGATCTCCGGCCTGTTCCTGGTTGGGCGGCTGCGGCTGCAGGGACGGCTGAAGGCGGCGTTCGACGCGGCGCCGCCGGCGGTGCTGACCGCGGTGATCGCGCCGATGGTGCTGGCCACCGGCTGGCCCGAGACCGCGGCCGCGGTGGTCACCGTCCTCGCCGCCACCCGCCTGCCGCTGCTCGCCACCATCCTGGTGGGCGTGGCGGCGGTGGTGGCGCTGCGCAGCGTGATGGGCTGAGGGGCGAGCCCTGCCATATCGTCCCTTTGACGCAGCTCGGTCTCTCCCATATTATGGCCATATGGCCATTTTAGGAGAGTCGCGATGAAGAGCGTCTCCGTCGTCGAGGCAAAATCCCGTTTCTCGAGCTTGCTGGCAGAAGTCGAGGCGGGTGAGGAGGTTGCTGTCACCCGGCACGGAAAGGTCGTGGCCCGGCTGGTTCCGGATCGGCAGCGGGTGGCGGCCGACGCCTTTCGCGATTTCTGGGCCGATGGTGATATCGACCTGCAGGCCCCGGACGATAGGCCGGCCGAAGAGGTGGCTTCGCTGGACGCCTAGGTTGTGAACGCAACCTATCTGCTCGACACCAACATCCTGATTGCCGCGCTGAAGGGGCATGTCCAGGTGCGGCAGCGGCTGGAAGCCCTTCCGTTCAACACTATCCGCCTGTCAGCCATTGTCCTGGGGGAGTTGGAATTCGGGGCGGAGAAAAGTGCGCATGGAGAGCGGAACCGTGCCCACCTCCTGGCTCTCGTTCAAAGACTGCCTCTGGTCGGCATCGACCATGACACGACACGCTGCTACGTCCGGATTCGGGCATTGCTGGAGCGGCAGGGAACACCGATCGGGGCGAATGACACGTGGATCGCCGCCCAGGCGCTTGCCGTCAATGCCGTCCTGGTGACCGACAATGAACGCGAATTCAGCCGGGTCCCGGGGTTGACGCTCGAAAACTGGTTGGCCGCTCAGCCAGGAATTTGACGATCGTTGCCGGCGCGTCAGCTTGGCTTCGGTCCCGGCCGATCGAAGTCCGACCGGCCGGGACTTGCGCCTACCCCCGGTTCATCCGGTTGTCGACCAGGTCGCTCACCACCGCCGGGTCGGCCAGGGTCGAGGTGTCGCCCAGGGCTTCGTGCTCGTTGGCGGCGATCTTGCGCAGGATGCGGCGCATGATCTTGCCCGACCGGGTCTTCGGCAGGCCCGGCGCCCATTGGATCRGGTCCGGCGTGGCGATCGGGCCGATCTGCTTGCGCACCCACTGCGCCAGTTCCTTCCGCAACTCCTCAGTCTGTGCCTCTCCGGCGATCAGGGTGACATAGGCGTAGATGCCCTGGCCCTTGATGTCGTGCGGATAGCCGACCACCGCGGCCTCGGCCACCTTCGGGTGGGCCACCAGCGCGCTCTCGACCTCGGCCGTGCCCATGCGGTGGCCGGAGACGTTCAGCACGTCGTCGACCCGGCCGGTGATCCAGTAGTAGCCGTCCGCGTCGCGGCGGCAGCCGTCGCCGGTGAAGTACAGGCCCTTGAAGGTGGCGAAGTAGGTCTGGATGAAGCGCTCATGGTCGCCGAACACGGTGCGCATCTGGCCGGGCCAGCTGTCGGCGATGCACAGGTTGCCCTCGACCGCGCCCTCCAGCGGCTTGCCGTCGCCGTCGACGATCAGCGGCTTGACCCCGAAGAAGGGCAGGGTGGCCGAGCCGGGCTTCTGGGCGATGGCGCCGGGCAGCGGCGTGATCAGGATGCCGCCGGTCTCGGTCTGCCACCAAGTGTCGACGATCGGGCAGCGGCCGTCGCCGACCACGCGGTGGTACCACAGCCAAGCCTCGGGGTTGATCGGCTCGCCGACCGAGCCGAGCAGCCGCAGCGAGGCGCGGCTGGTCTTTTTCACCGGCCCCTCGCCGTCGCGCATCAAAGCGCGGATCGCGGTCGGGGCGGTGTAGAAGATGTTGACCTTGTGCTTGTCGACCACCTGCCAGAAGCGCGAGGTGTCCGGATAGTTCGGCACGCCCTCGAACATCAGCGTGGTGGCGCCGTTCGCCAGCGGCCCGTACAGGATATAGCTGTGCCCGGTGACCCAGCCGACATCGGCGGTGCACCAGTAGATGTCCCCGTCATGGTAGTCGAAGACGTATTGGTGGGTCATCGCGGCATAGACCAGATAGCCGCCGGTGGTGTGCAGCACCCCCTTCGGCTTGCCGGTCGAGCCGGAGGTGTAGAGGATGAACAGCGGGTCTTCGGCGCCCATTTCCTCGGCCGGGCAGTCGGCGGGGACCTGGGCGGCGGCCTCGTGCAGCCAGATGTCGCGGCCCTCGGTCCAGCCGATCTTGCCGCCGGTGCGGCGGACGACGATGACGCTGTCGACCTCCGGGCAGCTCTTCAGCGCCTCGTCGGCATTGGCCTTCAGCGCCACCGCGCGGCCGCCGCGCAGCCCTTCATCGGCGGTGATCAGGACGGTCGAGCCGCAGTCGAGGATGCGATCCTTCAGGCTGTCGGGCGAGAAGCCGCCGAATACCACGGAATGGACCGCGCCGATCCGGGCGCAGGCCAGCAGGGCATAGGCCGCCTCCGGGATCATCGGCAGGTAGACCGTGACCCGGTCGCCTTTCTTGACGCCGCGCGCCTTCAGCACATTGGCCAGGCGGCATACCTGCTCGTGCAGTTCGCGATAGGTGATGTGGCGGCTGTCCTTGGGGTCGTCGCCTTCCCAGATGATCGCGGTCTGGTCGGCGCGCTTCGCCAGGTGCCGGTCGATGCAGTTAGTGGCGGCGTTCAGCGTGCCGTCCTCGAACCAGCGGATGCGGACATCGCCGGTGAAGCTGGTGTTCTTGACCTTGGTGAACGGCCGGATCCAGTCGACCCGCTTGCCGTGCTCGGCCCAGAAGCCGTCCGGATCATTGACCGAACGCTCGTACAGCTTTTCGTACTGGGCGGCATCCACCCAGGCGCGCTTTGCCCAGTCGTCGGACACGGGAAAAAGGCTGGTGTCGCTGCTCATGGGGTCTCCCCGATCGATCTTTTCTCTCCGCGCCGGCCGGGTGGGCGCACCCCGGCCGGACGATCCCGCATTCATAGCAAGACGACCCCGCCCATACCACGGCTTGATCGGGAGAGACGCGGAGAGGAGGCCGCTTAGCCGGTGTATTCCATGATCGACAGGCCGCCATTGTAGTCGTTGGCGTAGACCAGCCCCTGGGCGTCGACGAAGATGTCGCAGGACTGGATCACCCGGGCCCGGTTCGGCCGGTGGTCGACCAGCCGGTTGGGTGTGGCGGGCACCAGGGCCGCGGTCTCGACCGGGCGGAACGGGTCGCGGATGTCGTGCACCCGGATCCCGGCATTCTGCCAGGTCGAGAAGATCAGCTCGGAGCTGACGAAGCTGCCCGGCCGGTTCTCATGCACGTTGTGCGGCCCGAAATGCCCGCCCTTGGCGGCGTAATCGGCCTCGTCCGGCTGCGGGAAGGTCGAGATGCTGATCGGGTTCGACGGCTCGCGGATGTCGAACAGCCAGATGTGCTTGACCCCGTCCTCCTGGTGGTCCAGCACCGCCTCGTCCAGCACCACCAGCAGGTCGCGGTCGGGCAGCGGCAGGCAGTTGTGGGTGCCGCCGCCGAAGGGCGGGCTCCAGTTGCGGTGCACGATCAGCTTCGGGTCGGCGCGGTCGGCGAGGTCGATCATCACCAGCCCGGCGTCGCGCCAGGCGCCATAGGCGGTGTCGCCATGGATGATCGGGTGGTGCAGGCCGTAGCGGCGCTGCGCCGGCCAGTCCGGCTTCTCGCCCGCGGCCAGGTTCATGCCGGGCAGCCAGTAACGGCCGGCGGCGCGCGGCTTCGTCGGGTCGCTCATGTCGACGGTCATGAAGATGTAGTCGGTGAAGCCGTCGAGCAGCGCCGAGACATAGGCCCAGCGGCCGCCGGTGTACCAGATCCGGTGCACGCCGCCGCCCTCGACCGGCATGAAGCCGATCTGCCGCGGCTCCGCCGGCTTGGAGATGTCGTAGACGGCCATCCCGGCGGTCCAGTTGCGCTCGGCCGGCTGCGTCGTCGCCGCGGTGCCGACCTTCTCGCCCAGCGCGCCCTTGTAATAGGCGCGCTCGTCCTGGAACTCCGCTGCCGCGAACATGTCCTTGGCGTTGATCACCAGCAGCAGGTCGTCATGGGTCTGCAGGTGGATGTTCCAGGTGCCGGGCGGCGCCGGCACATAGGCCACGGGTTTGGGGGCGCGCGGGTCGCGCACGTCGATGACGCTGAACCCCTTGGAGAACATGTGCCCGGTATAGGCGTGGCCGCGATGGATCATCAGCTGCACGCCGTCCGGCCGGCCGCCCTGGTCGCTGTGGCCGATCAGCTTAAGATTCCGGGCATGGTCGGGGGTCGGGAGGTCGCTCATTGGCTCTGCCCTGGTTGCGGAGGGAAGGGGCCGCCGCAGCGGCCCCGGGATCAGTTGACGCCCCAGATCTTCTTGTAGGCGTCGCGGTAGCCGTTCTCCGGGTCGTAGACATTGTCCGGCCCGCCATCGGCCTTGATGTTGGCCGGGGTGAACAGATGCGCGGGCGCGACATAGCCGCTGGCCTTCTCGCCGGCGAAGGCGCGGTTCAGCTCGTCGACCAGCTGCCAGCCATGCAGGCGCAGCGGCTCGGCCACGGTGCCGACCTGGTACTGGTTGCCGCGGATGCGCTGGAACGCGACCTCGCTGCCGTCGCCGGCCGAGACGTTGTGCGGCATGCCGTCGCCGCCGATGCCGGCCGAGGCCAGCGACGGCGCCATGAAGTCGAAATACAGGTCGTTGATGCCCAGCGCGTAGGTCCATTCGTCGCCGAAGCGCTRCAGCAGCGCCGTGGTCAGCGGCCCCATCCGGGTGCCGGTGTCGCTCAGCGGCGTGTCCTCGACCGACAGCACCTTGCAGCCGGGGCAGCCGCGGATCACCTCGGCCATGGCGTCCGACTTGGCGATGGCGATGCGGTAGACCGAGTCGGTGAAGATGACGACGCCGGCCTTGCCGTCGGAATCGGCGATGGCGTAGGAGGCGGCGGCGCGCGCCACCTCCAGCGGGTCGGTGGTGATGTTGGTGAACACCGGCAGCGTGTCGCTCGGCCCCGGCTTGGCGAAGGAATGCCAGCCGACGATGACGATCTTCTGCTTCGCCGCATCCTCGATCGGCGCCGCCTGCTCGGCGGCGTCCAGCGCGCCCAGCACGATCGCGTCCGGCTTCAGCGCGATCGCCTGGTTCATCGCGGCGGACCGGCCGGAGACGGTGCCCTGGCCGTCGATCACGCGGAAGTCCCAGCCGGCCAGCTTCGCCGCCTCGTCCATGCCCTCGGCGACGCCGCGCGCCCCGCCGTTGCGCTGGTCGGCCGAGACATAGACCACGGTCTTGCCGGATTGCAGCTTCGGCCCGGTGGACGGCCCGTCCCAGGGCGGGTTGGGCTTGGTCACCTTCTCGACCACCGCCTTGGCCGCGGCCACGGCGTCCTGCGCCACCGCCGGAAGTGGGGCCGCCATCAGGGCCGTCAGCAGAAGGGCCGATGCCAGTACCGAACGCCGTATCATCTCAGATCCTCCCTGGTTCGTTTGGTTGTCCGGCCGCCGTCGCGGCGCCGGTTGTGGTGTTCGCGTCGGCACCTTCGGGACGCCGGCGACGGGCCAGGCCGCGCTTGCGCTGGGCGTATCCGGCCAAGCCGATCGCCAGCAGCAGGGTCAGGCCGTTGAACAGCGGCTCGACATAGAAGGCGCCGCCCAGCTGCTGGATGCCGGAGATGCCGACGGCCAGGATGGCGACGCCGATCAGCGTGCCCCAGACATTGACCCGGCCGGGCTTGATCGTGGTCGAGCCGAGGAAGGCGCCGACCAGGGCGGGCAGCAGGAACTCCAGCCCGACGCTGGCCTGGCCGATCCTGAGCTTCGCCGCCAGCACGATGCCGGCGAGGGCACCGAGCAGGCCGGAGGCGACGAAGGCGCCGATGACGTAGCGCCGGGTCGGGATGCCGTTCAGCTCCGCCGCCCGCGGGTTGGCGCCGATGGCGTAAAGGCAGCGGCCGATCGGCAGGAACTCGGCCGCGATCCACAGCATCAGCCCGATCGCCAGGACGTAGAAGGCGGCGATCGGGATGCCGAAGACCTGCAGCGTGTACAGCGCCAGGAAGCCGTTCGGCAGCACGCCGATGACCTGGCGGCCCTCGGTGTACCAGAGCGCGATGGCGTACAGCACGGTGCCGGTGCCGAGCGTGGCGATGAAGCTGTCGATCCGCGCCACCTCGACCAGCAGGCCGTTGATCGCGCCGAGGACGCAGCCGAGCAGCAGCACGACCACCACGGCCACGCCCCAGGGGAGGCCGAGCTGGGTCTGCAGCGCGATCGCCACGATGTGCCACAGCACGATGCCGTAGCCGACGGTCAGGTCGATCCGCCCCGCCATCATCGGGATCATCGCCGCCAGCGACAGCAGCGCGATCACCGACTTGTCGCCCAGGATCGAGCGCAGGTTCAGCATGGTCGGGAAGGTGCGTGGCAGCAGCAGCGAGAACAGCAGGATCAGGACGACGGTCAGGATAGGCAGGCCGTAGACCGGCAGCAGCCGGGCGACCCGCTGCGCCGGGTTGAGCGCGGCGAGCTCCAGCCGCGTCGGCTCCAGGGCGTTCGACTTGATCGACTGCATGCGGGGTCGGCCCTTCCTTACCTGTCAGCAAGCTGTGTCGCGTTGCCTCTCCCGCCTGGCGGGAGAGGTCGGGCGTCCGCAGGACGACCGGGTGAGGGTTGGTCCGGGCCTCGACGAAGGGCCCTCACCCGGAGCCGCTTCGCGTCTCCGACCTCTCCCGTAAACGGGAGAGGCAACTCGTTGATTCGGGACGGAGCCGGCCTCACTGCACCGACTCCCGGGCATCGGGGGCCAGCGAGACGGCGTGGACCAGGCGCTCGACCGACAGCCCGGCCTCGTCGATCTCGGCGACGATGCGGCCGTCGCGGAAGACCACGGCGCGGTGGCAGATCTGGGCGACCTCCTCGACATCGGTCGAGACCAGCACCACGGCCAGGCCGCGCTGCACCGCGTCGGCCAGCAGTCGGTAGATCTCGGCCTTGGCGCCGACATCGACGCCGGCGGTCGGGTCCTCCAGCACCAGCACCCGGCCGCCGATGCGCAGCCAGCGGGCCAGCACCACCTTCTGCTGGTTGCCGCCGGACAGGGTCTCGACCGGTGCCGCGGGGTCGTTCGGCCGCAGCCCGACCCGGCCGCCCAGCAGCGCGGTCTCGGCGGCCTCGTCGGCGGCGCCGCGCCAGGCCAGCGGGCCACGGCCGCAGGCGCTGGGGTTGAGGAACATGTTCTCGCGCACGCTCAGGCCCGCGGCCACCGAATCGGCGTTGCGGTCGGCGGCGACGAAGCCGATGCCGGCGCCGATCGCCCGCGGCGGCGAGGCCAGGTCGCAGGGCGCGCCGTCCAGCCGGACCGTCCCGGCCTCCAGCGGCAGCAGGCCGAACAAGGCGCGGCCGACCAGCTCCTGCCCGGCGCCGCGCAGCCCGACCAGGCCGACGATCTCGCCGCCCGACACGGCCAGGTCGACCGGGCCGACATCGCCGATCACGGCGCCCTCAAGCCGCAGCAGGGCGTCGCCGCCGCGCCGCGGCGGGCGCACGAACAGCGACTCCGGCGGCCGGCCGATGATCAGCCGCACCAGCGCCTCGGGCTCGGTCGCCCTGGTCTCCTGCACCGCCACCAGCCGGCCGTCGCGCAGCACCGCCAGCCGGTCGGCGATGGCATAGACCTCGTCCAGCCGGTGCGAGACGTAGATCATCGACACGCCGCGCGACTTCAGCCCGCGCAGCACCCGGAACAGCCCTTCGACCTCCGCTTGCGGCAGGCTGGCGGTCGGTTCGTCCAGCACCAGGATGTCGGGGCGGGCGCCCAGCGCCCGGGCGATCGCCACCAGCGACTTCTCGGTCCGGGTCAGGGTCTGCACCCGCCGGCCCGGGTCGATGCCCTCGGCCACCAGGGCCAGCGAGGCGCGGGCCGTGGCCTCGACCCGGCGCCAGTCGATCAGGCCCAGCCGCCGCGGGAAGCCCTGGGCGAAGGCGATGTTCTCCGCCACCGTCATCCAGTCGATCAGGCCGAGATCCTGGTGGATGAAGGCGATCCGGCCGCGGCCGGATCTCGGGTCGTAGGCCGTGCCGTTCAGCCGGATCTCGCCGGAATCGGGGGCGTGCACGCCGGCCAGCATCTTGATCAGGGTGGATTTGCCGGCGCCGTTCTGGCCCAGCAGCGCCAGGATCTCGCCCGGGCGCAGCGCCAGGTCCAGCCCGTCGACCGCCAGCGTGCCGCCGAAGCGCTTGGCCAGGCCGCGGAACTCCAGGACCGGCACCGCCGACGCGGCAGGCAGGCCCGGCTCGGCCGGCGCCGAACGCAGCTCCATGCGCTTCCTCCTGCACCCCGCCTCGGCTCGGGCCGGGCGGATTGTTGCAGCGAGTGTGTCAGAAAGATCGGATGAGCGTCTTCCGGAAATCGCCCATAATCTTACGCGAAGGGGCCAATCGAGCGCCCCGGCGAGCGGGAGGAGCCCCATGTCGCCATTCGTCAGCACCTCGACCTGCCCCGAGCACGCCGAACTGTCGCGCTGCGGCCGGCTGGTCGAGCGGTCGGCCGGGGACGCGAAGCACAAGGTGGTGCATGTCCGCGCCGGCCGGCTGGAGCTGGAAGGGCCGCGCGGCGTTTGGGCGATCCTGCCGACCCATATGGTGTTCATCCCGGCCGGGCGGCCCTATGAGATCCGCACCGATGACGGCACCGAGCTGACGGTGGTGCATCTCGACGCGCCGATGACGCCGTGGCACCACGATGGCTGCTGGGCCGCCGGCACCAGCCCGCTGGCGCGCGAGATGGTCGACTACGCCCTGCGCTGGCCGCGCGAGCGCGAGCGCGACGACCCGGTCGCCGGCTCGTTCTTCCGCACCTTCGGGCTGCTCTGCGCCGACTGGTTCAGCCGGCAGCGCATTCTGTGGCTGCCGACCGGCCAGTCGCCGGGCATCCGGGCTGCGATCCGCCATGTCATCGCGCATGTCGACGACGGCTCGCTGGAGGGTGCGGCCAGCGCGGCCAAGCTGTCGCCGCGGACGCTGCGCCGGCACTTCCGCGAGGACACCGGCATGACCTGGCGCCAGTTCGTGCGCGAGGCGCGGATGATGCAGGCGATGGAGATGCTGGCCTCGGGCCGGCACCGGATCAGCGACGTCGCCATGGCGGTCGGCTTCAGCAGCTTCGGCGCCTTCACCCAGGCCTTCAGCGCCTGCGTCGGCCGCACCCCGAGCGACTTCGCCCGCAGCCAGCGCGGCGGCCCCGTTTCCGCCTGAGCGGCGCATTGCTGCTGCGACGACAGGCGGCCTCGCCTTCTTATCGCCGCTTTGGCATGCAGGGTGGTGCCTCTCCCCATCCATTTTGGTGCCATCCGGCCGACCATGACCTTTCGCGCCCTGTTCCTCCGCCTGCTGCTGCTGTTCGCCGTCGTCTGCGCCGCCCTGCCGGCGGCGACCCAGACCAATCCGGATTTCGACAGGCAGAGCACGGGGTGGCAGAGCACGCTGAGACAGCTCTACGTCCAGCTCTCGGCTCAGAATCTGTCCGAGGACGGCTACAATGGGCTGCGCACCCAACTGGCCGCCGTGGTCGACCAGACCCAGGCCGCGGCGGATGCCGCGAACGATGCTCTCGGCAAGATCAAGCAGGTTAATGACGCCCTGGGCCCACCGCCGGCCGAAGGCGCGCCGCCCGAATCGGCCGATGTGGCGAAGCAGCGGCAGCAGCTGGCGGATGCCCTCGCCAAGTATGACGGCCAGGTGCGGCAGGCCGAGGCGATCAAGACCCAGGCCCAGCTGCTGCAGCAGACCGCCGATGCGGCGCGCGTCGACCAGTTCCGGCGCGACCTGCTGACGGTGGCGCCGGCGACCTTCGACCCGCAGACCTGGCTGCCGATCCCGGACCAGGCCGGCTATCTGGCGACGCGGCTGCTGCTGCCGTTCCAGGATCAGCTCGGCCCCGGCTGGAACGGGGTGGGCGAGATCGCGCGCCGCATCCTGTTCGCGGCCATCGTCCTCGGCATCGGCTGGCTGGCGCGGCGCTGGCTGCTGCTGCGGTTCGGCCGGCGCCCGGCCGAGAGCGTGCCGACCCTGCGGCGCCGGGTGGCCGCGGCGCTGGTGCACACCGTCGCCCATGGCGTGCTGCCGGCGATGGTGACGCTGGCGGTGGCGGTGATCTGCGCCGGCTGGCTCGGCGACCGGCCCGCCAGCTATGTCGCGATGATCGCCCTCGGGGTCGTGGCCTGGGGCATCGTCGCCTATTTCGTCGCCTCGGCCGCGATCTCGGCCACGCTGACGCCCGACGACCCGCCCTGGCGCCTGATCGACCTGACCGATGCCTCGGCCCGCACGCTCTGCCGCAGGCTGCGGGCGGCGGCGGTGATC
Source organism: Inquilinus sp. YAF38 (assembly GCF_052113205.1). NCBI lineage: Bacteria > Pseudomonadati > Pseudomonadota > Alphaproteobacteria > Rhodospirillales > Rhodospirillaceae > Inquilinus > Inquilinus sp. YAF38. The sequence goes on from NZ_JBFRCU010000026.1 coordinate 70,923, forward strand.
TGGACCGTCGCCGGGGTGACGCTGGCCATCGCCGATGGCCGCATCCTGATGCAGGGCGAGCTTCGGTCCCTGCTGGTTGCGGCGGCGCTGGCGGCGGGCGCGCTGGCGCTCCTGTCCCTGCTGCCGGGATCGCTGTGGGGCTATCGCGCCGACCTCCAGGCCCTGCCGGAGGGCGAGCCGGCCGACGACCAGCGCGCCGCCGCCAGGCCGTCCGGGCGCTGGCCACGCGCCCGCCTGCTGGCCGCCGTGCTGACCGTGGTCGTGCTGGTGGCCGGGGTGATCGGCTATCAGAAGCTGGCGCTGTACATCACCTATCTGCTGGCGGCCGCGATCGGCATCGGCGCCGCCGTCCTGGTCCTGCGCAGCGTGGTGCAGGAAGCCATCGGCCGGTTCATGACCCAGCCGGTCGGCCGGATGGCCCGGATCCGCCATTCGCTGTTCCCGAACGACCGCGGCCTGTGGGTGTTCGAGACCGGCGCCGCCCTGTGCACCGATATCGTCCTCGGCCTGGCCGCGCTGGTGGCGCTGGCCCCGGTGCTCGGGCTCAGCGGCACCGACCTCGCCGCGATCGGCTCGGCGGTGCTGGACGGGGCGACGATCGGCGGCGTCCGCATCGCCCCGCTCAACATCCTCGGCGCCGTCGCCGCCTTCACCGTCGGGATCCTCGCCACCCGCTTCCTGCAGCGCCGGCTCGACGCCCGCTTCATCGAAAAGCTGCAGATCGACCGCGGCCTGAAGAACTCGATCCGCACCGGCATCGGCTATCTCGGCGGGTTGATCGTCGCCATCTTCGCCGTCGGCCTGCTCGGGCTCGATCTGTCGAACCTCGCCCTGATCGCCTCCGCCCTGTCGGTCGGCATCGGCTTCGGCCTGCAGAACATCGTCCAGAATTTCGTCGCCGGCCTGATCCTGCTGGTCGAGCGGCCGGTGAAGGTCGGCGACTGGGTGGTGGTCGGCGGGGCCGAGGGCGTGGTCCGCCGGATCAGCGTCCGCGCCACCGAGATCCAGACCTTCCAGCGCTCCTCGGTGATCGTGCCGAACGGCAACCTGATCTCGTCCCAGGTCGTCAACTGGACCCACAAGGACAGGAACGGCCGGATCGACATCCCGGTCTCGATCGCCGCCTCGGCCGATGTCGAGAAGGCGCGCGAGATCCTGCTGGCGCTGGCCAAGGAGGACAAGCGCGTCGGCGCCTTCCCGGCGCCGGTGGTGGCGTTCAAGAGCTTCGGCCCCGCCACGCTCGACCTCGAGCTGCGCTGCCACATCTCCGATGTCGACAACTTCGCCGGCGTCGGCACCGATCTGCGCTTCGCCATCTGGAAGGCGTTCCGCGAGGGCGGCCTGGCCTTCCAGCCGATCGCGGCCGACATCTCGCTGCCCCAGGCGGTGCAGGTGCTGGCGACGGCGGTGCGCGAGCGTGACGGCGCCCGGACCGGCACGGCGCTCGACGATGCTCCCGAGTCCGGGAAGGCCCGGGAATCCTCGCATGCTGCATGACCTCGGCCGGGTCGTCGGTGCCATCGCCCGCGACCGGCTGGACGAGGCTGCGGTGTACCGGCGCGAGCGGCTCTACGCCCGGCCGCGGGCGCCGGCCGGGCCGCCGGGCGTGCTGGAATGCCCGATCTGCGGCACCCGGGCGCGCCGCTTCCTGACCTTCGGGCTGGAGGGGCGGCGCAACGCCATGTGCCCGGGCTGCGGCAGCGTCGAGCGGCACCGCTTCCTCTGGCTGTACCTGACCGCCCGGACCGACCTTCTGACCGGCCGGCACCGGGTGCTGCACGCCGCGCCCGAGCCGTGGCTGGAGGCGCGGCTGCGCGGGCTGCCGAACCTGCGCTACCGCTCGGTCGACCGGTTCAGCCCCTTCGCCGACATCCAGGCCGACCTGACGGCGCTGCCCTTCGCCGACGCCGCCTTCGACGTGGTCATCGCCAACCATGTGCTGGAGCACATCCCCGACGACGGCGCGGCGATCGCCGAGCTGGCGCGGGTGCTGCGCCCCGGCGGCCGCGCCATCCTGATGGTGCCGTTCGACCCGGAGGGTCCGACGCAGGAGGGGGCCGGCATCGCCGACCCGGCGGAGCGGATGCGCCGCTTCGGCCACCCCTACCACTACCGCATCAACGGCCGCGACTTCCCCGGCCGGCTGGACGCGGCCGGGCTGGCGCCGATCGCGATCGACAGCCGGGCCCTGCTGCGGCCGCATCTGCGCCGCCGCTTCCGCGTGAACCGCAACCACCTGTTCGACTGCCACCGACGGTGAATGCTGGGGCTGTCCAGGGTTTGGTGCTGTTCTAATAATATTTGATTAAAGATCGATCTTTTGAAGCGCGTGAAACCTGTGATCGAATCAAGGATTCGTCAAAGCTTCGATTCAGATTCATGGTTTTCGGGTTGATCGTCCGCTGAAGTCTCCGTATTGATGCGAAAGGGGGCGGATGAAACCCTGCATCACTATGCCGGGAGCGGGCGCCCTGGTTTGAACTCTGACCAGGATGGCGGCAGATGAAGATTCTGACGGTGTGTGCGGCGGGAGCCGTTGCCCTGTTGCTGGCCACGCCCGGCATGGCCCAGCAGGCGACCGGCCTCTATCTGGGCGCCGGCGCCGGCGTGAACATCCGGCAGGACCAGAAGTGGAATTTCAACGATCCGCGGACGGACGGTCACGCCGACGTCTCCTTCGACGCGGCGCCGGCCGGCAACATCTATGCCGGTTATGATTTCGGTTCGATCCGGGCGGATATCGAAGGCAGTTTCCGTCGGAACGACGTCGGAACCACCAAGCTCAGCTACGATTCCTTCCGGCTCAACCGGTTCATCACGGTTCCCGCCGCCAATGACGTCAGGGTCGACGTCAAGGGCCACGAGCAGACCGTCGGCCTGATGGCCAATGTTTATTACGATTTCGAATTCGGCTCGCCCTTCGTGCCCTATGTCGGCGGCGGTGTCGGCGTCGGCTTCAACACCTGGAAGGTCAAGGCCAAGGACTTCGATATCGACTTCGACTACAGCTCGCCGCTCTTTGCCTATCAGGGCATCGCCGGCGTGTCCTACTACATCACGCCGAATCTGGCCGCGAATGTGGAGTATCGCTATTTCGGCGAGTCCGATGCCGAATTCACCTCGGGCAGCACCAGAATCAAGCTCGACGCTCCGGCGAACCACACCGTCCTGGCCGGCATCAAATACGTCTTCGACTTCGGGGCCCCCGCGGCCGAGCCGGTGGCGGAGACACCGGTCGACACCGGCCAGCGCAGCTATCTGGTGTTCTTCGACTTCGACAGCTCGCGCCTGACGCCGGAGGCACGGTCGATCGTCGCCTCCGCCGCCACCGACGCGCTGCGCGGCCAGTCGACCCGGATCGACGTCACCGGCCACACCGACCGCTCCGGCACCGATTCCTACAACCAGGCGCTGTCGGTGCGCCGGGGCGAGGCGGTGCGCCGCGAGCTGGTCACGGACGGCGTCGCCGACAACCTGATCATCGTCCGCGGCGTCGGCGAATCCGACCCGCTGGTGCCGACCGCCGACGGCGTGCGCGAGCCGCAGAACCGCCGGGTCGAGATCGTCATGAACTGACGCGGAAAGGCGTGGGCCGGGCGACCCCGGCCTACGCCGCCGCGACCAGCGTCCAGACGCCCCAGGCGATCAGGCCGGCGCCGGCGGCGCGGCTGAGCCAGTGGCCGCCGGGGATCGTCTTCTCCAGCAGCACGAACAGCGCGATCGCGCCGACCCAGGCGAGGTTCATCACCCCGCCGACGAACAGCAGCAGCATCAGCGCCCAGCAGCAGCCGAGGCAGAACAGGCCGTGGCGCAGGCCGAGGCCGAACGGTCCCGACCGGCGGTGCCGGGTCAGGAACTCGACCGGCGACCGGCAGCGCACCAGGCAGCCCTGCTTCAGCGGGGTGAGCTGGTAGAGGCCGGCGATCACCAGGGCGCCGCCGGCCAGAACCGTGCTGGCGGTCGCCATCGCCGGGGACAGCAGGGCCAGGGCATCGAGCTGCCATTGCAGGGCGGCGGCCAGGATGCTGAAGCCGGTCCAGACCGCGAGATAGCCGAGCGCGAACAGCAGGGTCGCGTGATGCGGGGCCGCCTGGCGGCGATGGCGCTGCAGCGCGGCATAGGTCAGCACCATCGGCGCGGCCCCGGGCAGCATCATCGCCACCATCATCACCGCCCACATCGCCGTCATCAGGGCGAAGGTGGCGCCTGTCCAGGGCATCGGCATCGCCGGGTCCATCGCCATGCCGGGCATGTCCATGCCAGGCATGTCCATCCCCGGCATCTCCGCGGCGGGCATCTCGATGCCGAGCCCGATATAGGCCCAGGCCGCGATGCAGACGCAGGCGAGGGCGACCAGCGTCACCAGCCGGTCGCGGCGAAGCACCGCCTCGATCGCGGAAGGGGCGCCCGCAGCCATCGCCGCCGGCTACGCCACGATGCCGGCGTTGTTGAGATGGATGTGCGCGAACTGGGCATAGGTACCCGCCAGGTCCAGCTCGATCCCGCCTCTGGCCTTGGTCGTGCCGCTGCCGATCTCGGCCAGGCGGTATTCGAAGCCGTTGGGCAGGTCGATGCGGACGCGGTGCTCGGCGCCGGTCACCGGGTTGCGGATCGGCTCGCCCGTCACTTCGACCACGCCCGGCACGACGAAGCGCCCGTGGCGCCGATCGACGTCGATCTCGATCTCGATCGGCTCGAACAGGGGCTCGAGCCGGTTCGGCGACATGGCGGCGAACACCCACCACATCGTCGCCATGTCCTCGGTTTCCTGGCCGGTCATGATCTGGAGCAGCGCGTCGCGCTGGGCGGCGTTCGCCCGTTCGTCGATGATCAGCTGCATGATGCCGTTGCCGAGATGCACCGGTCCCGGCCAGCGATACAGCCCGACGGCCCGCAGCCCGTCCAGGCTGACCTCGCCGAAATGCCCGCTCTCGATCAGGAAGCCGACCGCGGCGCGGCAATGGCCATGGGTCGGCAGGTCGTTGAACTGGCAGGGACAGCCATAGGAGCAGTTGCAATTGGCGAGCTCCGTCGCCTTCAATTCCCACTTCACCATCGACATCGCCTGGGCCTCCCCGAAAGTCTCGCTGGGCAGACGCAACAATCGAACAGAATATAAAAAGCCATTAAAATAATACGCTTGTTGCTGGGCGGCGGCAATGGTGCCATCAGGGCGAGGTCTCTACCGTCCCTCGCGTCTCCAGGCCGCCATCAGCCCGCCGAGGCCGAGGAACAGGGCGATCAGCGGCGGCAGCAGCGGCGTCTCGGTCATGCCGGTGACGGTGTAGTCGCCATTGCCGCGCAGCCCGAACCAGCCGGCGCCGGCCGCCGCCCGGTCCGGCCGGGTGCGGCGCAGGGTCGGCACCCCGTCGGTCACCAGCCAGGCGACGCCGCCGCCGCTGGCCCGGGTCACCGGTGCCAGCTTGTCGGTCACCGCCCGCATGTCGCTCAGCTCCGGCGGGTTCAGAGTGCCGACCACGGCCAGCGCGGTCTTGTCGCCGTCGCTGACCCGGTAGATGCCCGGCCCCTGGGCGTTGACCCGGCCGGCATAGAGGCCGGGAGTGGTCTCGCCCAGCGTCACGCTCTGGGTCTTGCCGTCCGGGTCGGTCACGGTGATCGGCGGGTTGCTCTGGTCCAGGTTGCGGCGGCGGATCTCGATGCGCTGCCCGGCCGCCTCGGCGCGCAGCACGTTCTCCTCGAGCTCCGGCTCGCGCATCAGCCAATGGGCGAGGCGGCGCAGCAGCTCCGCCTGCGGGCCGCCGCCCTCGAAGCCGCGGCTCCACAGCCAGATCTGGTCCGACGCCATCTGCGCCACCCGGCCCTCGCCGACCCGGTTGAGGATCAGCAGCGGCCGGCCGCCGACCCCGGTCATCACCACATTGCCGCCATGCGGCACCACGTCGATCTGGCGGAACCAGCGGCCCCAGCTCGGGCCTCCGCCCGGTCCGCCGGTCGACCCGTCCAGCGTCGCCGTCACCGGGTGGCGCTGGCCCAGCTCGGTGACGGTGGGGCGGAAGCCCTGCTCCAGCACCTCGCCGGTCGGCTCGGCCGGCAGGATGTTGCCGATCGGGGTGCGGTACAGGCTCAGCGGCTCGGCGAAGGCCTCGCCTGAGACCTCAAGGAAGGCGCCGCCCTCCTCGACGTAGCGGGCGATGTTGCCGAGATAGAGGTTGGGCAGCACCCCCATCCGCCGGTAGCGGTCGAAGATGATGAGGTCGAAGTCCTTGAGATTGGTCTCGAACAGCTCGCGGATCGGGAAGGAGATCAGCGACAGCTCGTTGATCGGCGTGCCGTCCTGCTTCTCCGGCGGCCGCAGGATGGTGAAGTGGACCAGGTCGACCGAGGGGTCGGATTTCAGGATGTTGCGCCAGGTGCGCTCGCCCGGATGCGGCTCGCCCGACACCAGCAGCACGCGCAGCCGGTCGCGCACGCCGTTGACGACGATGGCGGCGCGGTTGTTGGCCTGGCTCAGCTCGCCCGGCAGGCCCTCGACCGCGAATTCGAACACGGTCGGGCCGCCATGGTCGAGGCGGAAGCTGACCTGGGTGTCGCGCCCGACCGGCAGTTGCAGTGCCTCCGGCGCGCCGGCGTCCTTGGTCGCGGTGACGGTGGCGACGGCGCCGGGCTCGGCGTTCGGCAGGTCGTCGACCCGCAGGGTCACGGTCACGTCCTGGCCGACCAGGCCGAAGCTCGGCGCCTGGGCCACGACGATGCGGCGGTCGAACTCGTCCGGCCGGCCGGTCAGCAGCGTGTGGACCGGCCCGAAGGAGCTGCGCACCGCCGGGTCGGTCGGCACGTCATGCACCTGGCCATCGGTGACCAGGATGGCGCCGGCCAGCCGCCGCCGCGGCACATCGGCCGTGGCCGCGCCCAGCGCCTCGAACAGATGGGTCTCGTCCAGCGGCGCGCTGGCGCCCTCGCCGACGGTGACGAATCGGGTCTCGAGATCCGGGAAGGCGGCCAGCTTGGTGCGCAGGTCGGCCAGGGCGGAGTCGATCCGGGCCGGGCGGTCCTCGATCTGGTCGGAGGGCGAGCGGTCGACCACCACCACGGCGACGTCGCGGATCGGGTCGCGCTTCTCCTCCACCAGCGACGGGTTCAAGAGGGCTGCGGCCAGGGCGAGGAAGGCGAGGGTGCGCCAGCCCAGCCCCGGGGCGCGGCGCCAGGCGCCGACCAGCAGGGCCAGCACGGCCAGGCCGAACAGCGGCCCCAGGACGGTCCAGGGGAGAAGAGGGGCGAGGGCGACCGAGGCGGCGTCCATGCTCTACTGCCCCAGCCGTTCCAGGATCGCCGGCACATGCACCTGGTCCGACTTGTAGTTGCCGGTCAGGGCGTACATCACCAGGTTGACGCCGAAGCGGTAGGCCATCTCGCGCTGGCGTTCGCCGCCGGGCACCACCGGCAGCATCGGCGCGCCGCCGGGCCCGGTGGCCCAGGCCCCGGCCCAGTCATTGGCGCCGATGATGATGGTCGAGACGCCGTCATTGACCGTGGCGTCCGCGGTCTCGACCCACAGGTCGCCGCCGGTGTAGCGGCCGGGGAAATCCTGCATCAGGTAGAAGGCGCGGGTCAGGATATGGTCCGGCGGCGCCGGCGTCAGCGGCGGCACGTCCAGGCCCTGGGTCAGCTCGCGCAGCTTCTCGGCGCCGGGCCCGGCCAGCGCCCCGCCGCTGCTGCCCGTCGCCTGGTCGCGGGTGTCGAAGAAGATGGTGCCGCCGGTGCGCAGGAAGGCGTTCAGCTTGCCGATCGCGGCGTCGGACAGGGCCGGCTGCTCCGGCGTCATCGGCCAGTACAGCAGGGGGAAGAAGGCCAGCTCGTCGCTCTCGACATTGATGCCGACGGCGCCCTCGGCATTGACCGAGGTGCGGTCGCGCAGCACCTGGGCCAGGCCTTCCAGCCCGGCCTGGCTGACCGCGTCGACCTCCTGCGACCCGGTCTCGACATAGGCGAGGCGGACATGGTTGGCCATGGCGATGATGCGGCTGTCGTCCTGCGCGCGGGCCGGGGCGGGCGCCAGCAGCGACGCGGCGACGGCGCCGGCCAGCAGCAGCGACGCCGTGGCGGTGCGCCGCGGCGGGGTCAGC
>NZ_JBFRCU010000027.1:0-78208 GCF_052113205.1 Inquilinus sp. YAF38
CGCCCCCGCCCCCCAACTCGCCAAATCTGTCACCCATCCATCCGGTCTAAAATGTCACCCCTCCATCCGCTGGACAGCTCCAGCGCCGGCGTCGAACTGGAGACGCGTGGATCCGGTGGGCACCGGCCGATGAGGTCTGCGCGAACCCGCAACCGCTCCGAGGCGATCGCCGGGATGCTGATGGTGGCGCCGGTGCTGGTGTGGCTGGCGGCGACCATCCTGTATCCGCTCGGCGCCGCGGTGGCGATCAGCCTGCGCGATATCCGGGTCATCGGCTCCGATGGCGGCTTCGTCGGGCTCGGCAACTATGTCGACGTGCTGGAGATGGCCCGGCTGTGGGCGGCGCTGGGGCGCAGCCTGGTCTGGGTCGCCGGCAACGCGGTGCTGCAGACGCTGCTGGCCCTAGGCACTGCGCTGCTGCTGAACCAGCGCTTCCGCGGCGTGCGGCTGGTGCGGGTCTGGGTGATCCTGTCCTGGATCGTGCCGACCATCGTCGTGGTCATCATCTGGCGCTGGCTGCTCGGCACCTCCGGCGGGGTGATGAACTATCTGCTGGTGTCGCTCGGATTGACCGATCGGCCGGTCGGCTTTTTTGCCGGTCCGGGCAGCGCCATGGCCTCGCTGGTGGTGATCAACTCCTGGCGCTGGTTCCCTTTCGTCGCGGTGATGCTGCTGGCCGGGCTGCAGCGTATCCCGGCCGACCTGTACGAGGCCGCGGCGATCGACGGCGCCGGCCCGTGGCAGCGCTTCCGACGCATCACCTGGCCGCTGCTGCAGCCGACCATGCTGGTGCTCGCCGTGGTCGGCACGCTGCTGTCCTTCAACGTCTTCGACATCATCTGGCTGACCACGGCGGGCGGGCCGTCCGGCGCCACCCAGACGCTGCCGGTGCTGATCTACGAGACCGCGTTCAAGTCGTACCGGCTGGGCCAGGCGGCGGCGATGTCGGTGCTGGTCAGCCTGCTCCTGATGGCGCTCGCCGTCCTGCTGACCCGGGCGCTGGCGCCGAAGGGGGTGGGATGAGGCGGGGGCTCGGTCAATCCCTGGCGATCGGCGGCGGGCTGCTCGGCCTAGCCGCGATCGTGCTGCTGCCGTTCTGGTTCATCGCCACCGGCGCTATCAAGGCGCCGCAGGAGATCATCGCCCGGGTGCCGACGCTGGTGCCGCACAGCTTCACCCTGCGGCATTTCGACAAGCTGCTCGGCGCCTCGGACTATCCGCGCTATCTCGGCAACAGCCTGGTGGTCGGGCTGGGTTCGACCGCGATCACCGTGGTGCTGTCGGTGCTGGCCGCCTACGGCTTCTACCGGCTGCGCTTTCCCGGGCGCGACCTGCTGTTCCGGGCGGTGCTGGTGGCCTATGCCTTCCCCGGCATCCTGATCCTGATCCCGCTCTATGGGATGATGTCGCAGGCCGGGCTGGTCGACACGCCGGCGGCGCTGGTGATCGTCAACGTCACCTTCGCCTCACCCTTCGCCATCTGGATGATGCGCAGCTTCTTCGCCTCGATCCCGGTGGAGCTGGAGGAGGCGGCGCTGATCGACGGCGCCTCGCGCCTGGCGATCCTGCTGCGGATCATGGTGCCGCTGGCGGCGCCCGGCATCGCCAGCGTCGCCATCTTCGCCTTCATCGCCAGCTGGACCGAATATCTGTTCGCGTCGGTGCTGATCCTGTCCGACGCCAACCGCACCCTGCCGGTCGGCTTCGCCGGCATCATCGGCCAGTACCAGATCGACTGGGGCCTGCTGCTGGCCGGGGCGACGCTGGCGACGGTGCCGGTGGTGCTGCTGTTCGGCATCGTCGGCCGCTGGTTCATCGCCGGGCTGACCGCGGGTGCCGTGAAATAGAAAAAGCCCCGCCGTCGGCGGGGCTTTCGCATCAGCTCATCAGGATGAAGCGCGGGCGCTCAGTGGGCGCTGACCGGCTCCATGTCGTTCTGGCGGACCACGGCGAAGGCGAGGTCCCGGTCCTTGACCATGGCCAGCGGGGTGCCGTCGGCGCCGTGCACGGCGAAGGCGGGCTCACCCTCGACCACCACCGGCTTGACGAAGGCGATCTGGTTCAGCCCGATCGCCGCGAAATCGGTCGGCGACATCTGGGTGAAGGTGGGGATGGTGTCGGTGTTCATGATGGTCACCAGGTGTTTCGGTTCAACCTTCGACGTCAGTCGAGACGTCGATCGCGGTCTTGCCGTTGGGTTTCGCCGCAGAACGATTGATGGCGATGGTCCGGACCTTGGCCTCGGGCACCGGTCGGCGGAGATCGATGTTGAGGAGCCCGTTGTCGAGCGAGGCCCCGGTCACTTCGATGCCCTCGGCCAGCACGAAGGCGCGCTGGAACTGGCGGGCGGCGATGCCGCGATGCAGGAACAGGCGCTCCTTGTCGTCGGCCTGCTTGCCGCGGACCACCAGCTGGTTGTCCTCGATCTGCACCGTCAGGTCGGCATCGGTGAAGCCGGCGACCGCCAGGGTGATGCGCAGCTGGTCCTCGCCAAGCTGCTCGATGTTATAGGGCGGATAGCCGTCGCTCGGCGTCCTGCCGATCCGGTCGAGCGTCCGCTCGAACTGCTCGAAACCGAGCAGGAGCGGGCTGTTGAACAGCGACACCCGCGTCATGGTCACTCCTCCTGAGAGCGAGCTTGCCGGAACCCCCGGCTCGGGCGGCCCGGTTGTCCGGCGCCTGCGGAGCAGGGACCACGCGGCATCCCCACTCTCGTTAAGTAGCAAATTGGGGGGTGACCGGTCGGTTTCAAGATCGGCCGGGGCGTGGCGTTCGGGAGCGGCCGCATGCTATCACTCGACGCATGAGTCAGAAGCTGGAAGGCGCGGCGCCGAAGGGCAAGGCCGCCACGGCACCGAAGACGGCGACGGGCACGACCCGGCGCGGCCGGCCCCCGCGCGCCGGGCTGTCGCACTGGCAGGAACGGGTGCTGGACCTGGTGCGGGCCAGCGCCGAGCCGGCCAGCGCCTACGACATCCTGCGCGAGATGAAGGGTGACGGCATCACCGCTCCGCCCGTGGTCTATCGGGCGCTGAAGGGGCTGCTCGACCGCGGCCTGGTGCACCGGATCGAATCGCTCAACGCCTATGTGGTTTGCGGCGGGCCGGACCACCACCACACCCATCCGGCGCAATTCGCCATCTGCCGCGACTGCGGCCGGGTGGAGGAGATCACCGATGCCGCGGTGGACGGGCTGATCGAGGCCTGGACCGGGCGCATCGGCTTCGTCGCCGACAGCCGGACCATCGAGATCCTGGGCCGCTGCCGCGACTGCGCCGCCAACGCGGTGGTCGCCGCCGGCTAGGGTCTGGTTCGCAGCCCACTGCCGCCGATTGTTTTGCGCTGCCTCTCCCGCCGGACGCGGGAGAAGGCAAAAAGAGCGCTTGACCGGCTGACGCGGGTCACCGCGTCGATCCCGGCTTGGATGAGCGCCGGCAGAGGCCGGCGCTGGGCTGCCCGGCCTGCAGATGCCGCTTGGTTCAAAGGCGCCTGTTTGGATGACGATCACGTCATCGCCTCGCCGACACCAGCCGCGCCGAGGGCCCTCAGCACGGCCTCAAGCGCCTGGCGCGCGAGGTCCGGCGCAGCCCGCCGCTCAACGCTGCCGTGGACAACCTGAAGCCAGATGCCGATGACGATATCGGTCGCCAGCTCCGCGTCCTGCACGGCCAGGCGCCCCTGGGTGATCGCTTCGGTCAGGTCGGCCCTGAGATTCGCGCGGATTCCCCGGCCGGGCGCGGTGACGATCTGTGCGCCCCGGACCACGAGCCGCGCCCAGAGGGGGTCCTCTATCGCCTTCTCCAGGAGCTTCGTGAAAGCGAAGGATAGGCGCTCGATCGGATCCGAGCGGTCGAGCCGGGATGGCGCCAGGAGGTCGTCGAAGCTCTCGACGAGCTGCGCGCCCACCGCGGCGACCAGCTCCTCGACGCTCAGGAAGTGATAGTAGAACGTCCCCTTGGCGACGCCTGCCGACTCCACCACGGCGTCCACCGTGAGCGCCTCCGGCGGCCGTTCGGCCAGAAGCATGGTGCCGGCTTCCAGGATCTGCGCCCGGGTCCTGGCCCGCTTCTCCCGGCCGATCTCTGCCCTGCGTGCCAGATCAATCTTCGCCATCAGCCATTGCCTCCAATCGGTCCGCGAATTTCGAATTGACGATATAGTCAAATTGATCTAGATGGTCAATCCGAGATCGGCCGGCGCGATCGCCTGCCCTCCAACATCACCAGTTCCCTGCAACTCGACCCTATTCGGGTGGAAGGCTTCCATGCGCCTCGCATCAGGTCCATTCCTCTGCGCCTGCCTCGCCTGCGTGATCCTCGCGGGCTGCAAGGACGAGAAGAGCACCGCGCCCGCGGCCGTGCGGCCGGTCCGGGTCGTCGAGGTGACGCCCCACAGGCTTGGCCTGGTGGCGCAAGGCGCCGGCCGCATCCAGTCGCGCTATGTGAGCCGGGTGGGGTTCCAGGTGGACGGCCGCCTCGTCTCCCGCGACGTCGATGTCGGCGCTGTCGTCAAGAAGGGCCAGAGGCTGGCCCAGATCAGCGCCGTCGACTATCAGAACAAGGTGACCGCTGCGGAAGCCGACCTCGCCGCGGCCAGGGCCGCGGTCGACCAAGCGGCGCCGCAGGAGGCGCGGTACCGCACCCTGCTCGGACAGGGCTGGGCGACCCGTGCGGCCTACGAGAACACGCTCAAGGCCCTGCAGAGCGCGCAAGCCCAGGTGCAGTCGGCCGAAGCCAATCTGCGCATCGCGCAGAACCAGCTGGGCTACACCGAGCTCCTGGCGCCCGACGACGGCGTGGTGACCGCGACCGAGGCCGATCCGGGCCAGGTCGTATCCTCGGGCCAACCCGTCGTCGAAATCTCCGGAAGCGCCGAGCGCGAGGCCGTCTTCGCCGTCGCCGGCGCCGATATCGCCCATGCGAGTCTCGGCATCGCGGTCGAGGTCTGGCTCCAGGGCCAGCCCGACATCGTGGTCACTGGCTCGATCCGGGAAATCTCGCCGGAGGCCGACAGCGCGACCGGGACCTACACCGTGAAGGTGGCGCTGCCGTCGCCGCCGCCGGAGATGCGCCTGGGCGCCGTCGTCGTCGGTCGCGCCGAGACCGAGGGCCAGGAGGTCGTGAGCCTGCCCTCGACCGCGCTGCTGCAGTCGGGAGCCGGGCCGCAGGTCTGGGTGGTGGGAGAGGACGGCAAGGTGCGCCGCCAGGCGGTCGGGCTTCTCGAGTTCGATGCCAACGCCGTCATCATCAGCCATGGCCTGTCGGCCGGCGAGAAGGTCGTCACCGCCGGCGTCAACGCGCTGGCCGAAGGCCAGCCGGTGAAGCCCGAGACGGAGGTCGAGTGATGTCGCGCTTCAATCTTTCCGAATGGGCGGTCCACAACAAGGCCATCGTCGTCTTCCTGATGCTGCTCTGTGCCGTTGCCGGCATCCGCGCCTATGAGCGGCTCGGCCGGCAGGAGGATCCCGACTTCTCGATCCAGACCATGGTGGTTCAGGTCTCCTGGCCGGGCGCCACCGCCCTCGACACGCTCAATCAGGTGACCGACCGGCTCGAAAAGAAGCTCGAGGAGACGCCGAACCTCGACTACATCAAGAGCTACACCAAATCCGGCCAGGCGACCGTCTTCGTCTATCTGAAGGAATCGACGCCGAAGAGCGAGATCCCGGACCTCTGGTACCAGGTCCGCAAGAAGGTCAGCGACATCCAGGCCACCCTCCCGCAGGGCGTAGTCGGGCCGTTCTTCAACGACGAGTTCGGCGACGTCTTCGGCATCATCTACGGCGTCACCTATGACGGCTTCACGCCGCGGCAGGCGCGCGACTTCGCCGAGACCGCGCGGGCCGAGTTCCTGCGCTCGCCGGATGTCGGCAAGGTCGAGATCTTCGGCGACCAGGACGAGAAGATCTACCTGAACTTCTCGCCGCAGAAGCTTGCCAACCTCAAGCTCAGCCTCGACGACGTGCTCGCGGCCGTCGCCCGGCAGAACGCCGTGGTGCCCTCCGGCGTGATCAACACGCCGGGCGAAAACGTGCTCGTCGACGTCACCGGCGCCCTCCTCACGCCGGAGGGCCTAGCCGGCCTCAATCTCTGGATCAGCGGGCACTTCTACAAGTTGACCGACATCGCCGAGGTCGAGCACGGCTACAGCGACCCGCCGACCAAGATGTTCCGCGTCAACGGCAAGCCGGCGATCGGCATCGGCGTCAACATGCGCTCGGGCGGCAACAATCTCACCTTCGGCCAAGGCCTGCACGAGGCGGCCGGGCGCCTGACGCAGCGCTTCCCGGTCGGCATCGAGCTGAACCTCGTCTCGGACCAGCCCGAGGTGGTGCGCGAGGCCATCGGCGGCTTCACCGAGGCGCTGGTCGAGGCAATCGTCATCGTCCTCGCGGTGAGCTTCCTGAGCCTCGGCGTCAGGGCCGGGCTCGTCGTCTCGCTGTCCATTCCCCTCGTCCTCGCGATCGTCTTCGTCGGCATGGAGGTGATGGCCATCAGCCTGCAGCGCATCTCCCTGGGCGCGCTGATCATCGCCCTCGGCCTCCTGGTCGACGACGCCATGATCACCGTCGAGATGATGATCTCGAAGATCGAGGAGGGCATGGAGAAGATCAAGGCGGCGACCTTCGCCTTTACCCACACCGCCTTTCCCATGCTGACCGGCACCCTGGTCACCATCTTCGGCTTCCTGCCGATCGGCTTCGCCGAGAACAACACCGGACAATACACCTTCTCGCTGTTCGCGGTCATCGCCCTGGCTCTCGCCGCCTCGTGGTTCGTGGCCGTCATCTTTGCCCCCGTGATCGGGCTGTCCGTGCTGCCTGCGCATATGAAGGCGCACGGCACGGCCGGGCCCGGCCGCTTCATGCGCGCTTTCGGCCGGGCGCTCGGCTTCGCCATGCGGCATCGCTGGCTGACGATTGCCGCCTCGCTCGCCGCCTTCGGCGTTTCCGTCTATGGCCTGGGCTTCGTGCCGCAGCAGTTCTTCCCGGCCTCGAACCGGCCGGAGCTCCTCTTGACCATGACCCTGCCGAAGAACGCCTCGATCGCGGCCACCGAGGCGCAGACGGAGCGGCTGGAGAAGGCGCTTGCGAGCGACCCCGACATCGCCCGCTTCTCCTCCTATGTCGGCGGCGGCGCGATCCGCTTTTATCTGCCGCTCGACGTCCAGCTCGACAACGACTTCATGGCCGAGACCGTGGTCGTGGCCAAGGACCTCGAGGCCCGCGACCGGGTCAAGGCCAGGCTCGAGACACTTTTCGCCGAAGAGTTCCCCGACACCGTCGCCCGCGTCTCCCGCCTGGAGCTCGGGCCGCCGGTCGGCTGGCCCGTGCAGTACCGGGTCGGCGCGCCGACCGCCGACGAGGCGAGGCACTACGCCGAAAAGGTCGCGGACGTGCTGCGGGCGTCCGGCCTCGTCCGAAGCGTCAACTACGACTGGGCCGAGAAGAACAAGACCCTGCGCATCGTCGTCGACCAGGACCGTGTCCGCCAAGCGGGGCTCAGCTCGGCGCAGCTCTCTCTCGCGCTCAACCGGGTGATCAGCGGCGCGACGGTCACGCAGGTCCGCGACTCGATCTATCTCGTCGACGTCGTGGCGCGGGCTGCAGCGGGCGAGCGGTCGAGCATCGAAGCCCTGCGCAACCTCCAGATCACGACGCCGACGGGCGCCTCGGTGCCTCTGCGCGAGCTGGCGCGGATCGAGTATGCCCTCGACGAGGGCTATGTCTGGCGCCGCGGCCGCCTGCCCACCATCACCGTGCAGGCGGAACCGCTGCCCGGGACGGAGCCGTCGCTGGTGAACCAGCGCGTCGCCGATGCGATCGACACTCTGCGCGCGTCGATGCCGGCGGGCACGCTGCTTGAGGTCGGCGGCACGGTCGAGAAGAGCGAGCAGAGCAACGCCGCCCTCCTCGCCCAGGCGCCGCTCATGATCGCGCTCATGCTCACCGTGCTCATGGTGCAGCTCGGAAGCTTCCGCCGGCTGGCGCTCGTGATCAGCGTCGCGCCGCTCGGGCTCATCGGCGTCGTCGCGGCGCTGCTCCCCACCGGGACGCCCATGGGCTTCATCGCGATCCTCGGCACCGTCGCCCTGGCCGGCATGATCATCCGCAACTCGGTGATCCTGGTCGACCAGATCGAGCATGAGCGGGCGCGGGGCGTCGATGCCTGGGACGCGGTGATCGACGCGACCAGGCACAGGTTCCGACCGATCATGCTGACAGCGGCCGCGGCCATCCTCGGCATGATGCCGATCATGCACGACGTGTTCTGGGGGCCGATGGCCTATGCCATCGTCGGCGGCCTCGCCGTCGCCACCGTCCTCACGCTGGTCTTCCTGCCGGCCCTTTATGTCGCTGTGAACGGCATCCGCGAGAAGGGCGACCCGAGCGCCAGGCCGAAGACCGCCGCCGTGCCCAGCCCAGTCCCCCAGCACTGACGGGCGGCCCAACCTCCAACACCTGCCGCATTCGCCTCTTGGAGATAACGATGCCAGATGGAACTTCGACTCCAGCTCCGGCGGCCGTGCATCGGCCACCCGCCGCGTCGCCTCGGCGCTCGCCTCGCCCGCCCTTCGACTGCTCTCCTGCTGCAGGCGGCCGTGCGCCCGGATTCTACCAGGCCGGCGTCTATGAGGCGCTGGCCGAAGCCGGGACTGAACACCTAGCCGGCCGGGCTGCAGCTTTTCGCCGCCTCGGCCTTGGCCAGCTGATGGGTGTGGGACAGCAGCCCGGCATCGCCAGGCTCGCCCTGGCCCGGCACCACCACCTTCGCCGCCTTGCCGTAGCGGGCGATCACCGCCTCGACCGATTGCGGCCAGCGGCAGATGTCGGAGTCGGGAACGGCGGCGAGATTGGCCTGCTCGGCCCCCCGGATCATGCAGCCGCCGAACAGCACCGCGCTGTCCGGCAGGAAGGCGACGGTGTTGTCGCGGGTGTCCGCCGGGCCGGGATAGAACAGCTCGATCGTGCGGCCGCCGCCGGTGATGGTGATCGACTCGCCGCTCCAGCTGCGCTGGACAGAGGCGGCGCCGGCAGCCTCCTTCGCCGTCTCGTCGCGGGCCAGCGACCAACCGCCGCGGGCATGCACCGCCGCCAGCCCGGCCAGCCGGTCGTCATGCGCATGCGTCACCACCAGGTTGACCGGCCGGTTCGGCGCCGCCTCCGCCACCCGCTCCAGCAGCGCCACGGTCTGCGCCGGACCCCAGGCAGCGTCGAYCAGCAGCACGTCCTCGGGCCCGATCACGGCCAGGCCGTTGGCCGCGACCCAGCCCTGGTCGGTCTTCCGCCAGCTGGTGTGCAGCCAGATGCCGTCGGCCAGCTCGCGGAAGCCCAGCGGCGGCGGCGTCTCCGCATCCTGGGCCAAGGCCGGCCGGATCAGGGGCAAGGACAGGCCGGCGGCGCAGCCATAGAGAAAGGCGCGGCGGGACGGGGCAGGGACGGGCATGTCGGTCCTCGGATGACGGGACGGCGGATCGGCCGCCCGGCAACGTCCCTCGCCGAGAATCTGGGCGATTCTGGGGCGCGATGCCGGGCGGCGATCGGATGCGAGTCCGTCCATAGCATCCCGTCGGCGATCGGGCGACAGGCTTGCATCTTTCTATTATGTTATATAATAACAATTAAATCTCCGAAGCCCGAGGCTCGCCCATGACCCGCATCCCCGTCACCCTGCTGACCGGCACTCTCGGCGCCGGCAAGACCACGCTGCTGAACCGCATCCTCTCCGAGGCGCATGGCCGGCGCTATGCCGTGATCGTCAACGAGTTCGGCGAGATCGGCATCGACTGCGACCTGGTGGTCGGCGTCGACGAGGAGGTGTTCGCGCTGAACAATGGCTGCCTGTGCTGCTCGGTTCGCGGCGACCTGATCCGGATCATCGGCGGGCTGATGAAGCGGGCCGGCAGCTTCGACCGCATCCTGGTCGAGACCACGGGCCTGGCTGACCCGGCGCCGGTGGCGCAGACCTTCCTGGTCGATGACGAGGTGCGCGAGCGCACCGCCCTCGACTCGATCGTCACCGTGGTCGACGCCCGCAACATCGAGGCGCGGCTGGCCGACAGCGACGAGGCGGAGGAGCAGGTGGCCTTCGCCGACACCATCCTGGTCAACAAGACCGACCTGGCGGACGAGGCCGGGCTGGCGACGGTGGAGGCGCGGCTGCGGGCCATCAACCCGGTGGCGCGGCTGATCCGCACCAAGCGCTGCGACGCCGATCTCGGCACCGTGCTGGACGGCGCCTTCGACCTCGACCGGCTGCTGGGGCTCGACCCAGACCTGCTCGACGGCCATGGGCACCATCACCACCATCATGACGAGGGCGTCGGCAGCGTCTCGTTCCGGATCGACCGGCCGCTCGACGGCCGCCGCTTCGTCGACTGGATCGGCATGCTGCTGGCGATCCGCGGCGCCGACATCCTGCGCAGCAAGGGCATCCTCGCCTTCGCCGGTGAGGACCGGCCCTTCGTGTTCCAGGGCGTGCACATGCTGCAGGAGGGCGATTTCGCCCCGGCGTGGCGGCCCGGCCAGCCGCGCGAGAGCCGGCTGGTGCTAATCGGCCGCAACCTCGACGCCGGGGTGCTGCGCGCCGGCTTCGAAGGCTGCGCCGCCGCATGAGCCTGCTGCTGCCGCCGCGCGCCCTGGCGGAGGAGAGGGGCACGGTCTGGGCCTGGCCGGCGCCGGTGGTGGCCGCGGCCTTCGACGCGGCCGGACATCTGGCGTTCGGCCTGGGCGATGGCACCGTCCGGCTGGCGTCGCCCGACGTGTGCGAGGCAGTTATCGTGCCGGCGCATCGCGGCGCCGTCCTGGCGCTGGGCGCGGATGTCGGCGACGGCTTCCTCACCGGCGGCGATGACGGTCGGCTGCTGCGCGTCGCTCCGGACAGGACATTGGCCGAGATCGCCGCCGTGCCGGGCCGGTGGATCAGCGCCGTCGACGCCGCGCCCGCCACCGGGCGGCGCCTGGCCGTCGCCGGCAGCGAGGTGCTGGTGTTCGACGCGGACGGGGCGCCGGTGACGCGGCTGCAGGGGCTGGCAGGGCTGGACGGCGCCGCCTTCGACCCGCGCGGCCGGCGCATCGCCGCGGCGCATTACGGCGGCGTCACCGTCTGGTCGCCGCGGAAGCGCGCCTGGGCGGCGAGACTGTATGGCTGGCAAGGGGCGCATCTGGCGGTGCTCTGGCATCCGCGGTCGCGTTTCGTGGTCTCGGCGATGCAGGAGAAGGCGCTGCACGCCTGGCGCCTGTCGGACGGCGTGCACATGCAGATGCCGGGCTATCCGACCAAGCCGCGGTCGCTGGCCTGGGCCGATGGTGGCAAGGTGCTGCTGACCTCCGGCTCCGAAGGCGTGGTGTCCTGGCGCTTCACCGGCCGCGACGGCCCGATGGGCGGCACCGCCAGCGAAAGCGGCTGGGCCCGCGGCGTGCCGATCACCCGGGTCGCGGCGCATCCGCACCTGCCGGTCGCGGCCGCCGGCGCCAAGGACGGCTTTGTCGCGCTGATGCCGCTCGACGGCAGCGGCTATGTCCCGGTGCTGCGCCCGAACGGCGCCGCGGTCGAGACGCTGGCCTTCTCGCCCGACGGGCGCTGGCTGGCCGCGGGCGATGCCGGCGGCCGGGCGGTGCTGGTCGACCTGCAGCCGTGAGGGCCTCGTCCGACGTCGCCACCCGCCGGGCTCGGCACTGGCCGGAGGCGCGGGAGGTGCTGAGCCATCCCGATTTCCATCACGGCTTCCGCGAGGCCCAGTCCGGCCGGCCCTTCGACCACCGCCGCGCCGACGCCCTGCCGCGACTCGGCCAGATCCGCTACGAGAACGGACGGCAGATCGCGGCCGAATGCGCCGTGCTGGGCTTGGCGGTGGACTGGCCGTCGCCGGGGCATATCCCGCCGGCCCTGAAGCATCTGGTGCTGCGCCGACTGCAGCCCGGCCGGCGATAGGCTAGGCTGCTGCCCGGTTCGAGGTGTCGGACGGGGCGAGCCATGATGAAGATCGACGGTCAATGCCATTGCGGCCATGTCGCCTATGAGGCGGAGATCGACCCGGAGCAGGTGGGGATCTGCCATTGCACCGATTGCCAGGCGCTGACCGGTTCGGCCTTCCGGGTCACGGTGACCGCGTCGCGCGACCGCATCCGGCTGACCGCGCATGAGCCGAAGGTCTATGTGAAGGTCGGCGACAGCGGCCGCCGGCGGCTGCAGTCCTTCTGCCCGGAATGCGGCTCGCCGCTGTTCGTCACCGGCGAGGGCGCCGATGCCGAGACCTGGGGCATCCGCTGGGGCAGCATCCGCCAGCGCGACCGACTGGTGCCGAAGCGGCAGGCGTGGTGCCGGTCAGCCCTGCCCTGGATCCATCACCTCGAGGACCTGCCGGGCAAGCCGGAGGATTGAGGCCGACGGCGTGAAATATTGACCCGTCATGGCGAGCCCCGCAGGGGCGTGGCCATCCAGCGGCTCGATCTCTGGATGGCCACGTCGCTTCGCTCCTCGTCATGACGGGGAAGGCTGGAGAGACGCCCGGCTACGCCCTTGGTCGATATCGCTCGTCCGGCGCTTTCCGATAGCGCAAAGATGTTATACATTAACGTCAATGGTGCCGCGCCCGCCGGGCGCTATGGTGCCTGACCTTCTCACGCCATCGGCTGACTCATGACCGAGACGCATCACCACCCCGCCCACGCCGCCCGCCGGGCCGGGGAGATCGGGCCGTCGGCCCTGGCCGCGCCGGTCGGGGGCCGCCTGGTCGTCGCCTTCGCGCTGATCGCGGTGCTGTGGCTGGCCGTGGCCTGGGCCATGGGCTGGTTCGGGGGGGCGGCATGAGCAGTTCGTCCGCCATCGGCCGCATCCGCCTCGCCAACCTGACCGCCGGCTATGAGCGCCACCCGGCGGTGCATCATGTCAACGGCAGCTTCGAGCCGGGCACGCTGACCGCCATCGTCGGGCCGAACGGCGCCGGCAAATCGACCCTGCTGAAGACCATCGCCGGGCTGCTGGCGCCCTTGTCCGGCCAGGTCGACCGCGGCGGCCTGCGCCGGCGCGACATCGCCTATCTGCCGCAGTTGGCGGAGATCGACCGCAGCTTCCCGATCTCGGTCGCCGACACCGTGCTGCTCGGCGGCTGGGCCCGGACCGGGATGTTCGGCGGCGTCTCCAAGGATCTGCGCCACCGGGCGGAGGAGGCGCTGGAGGCGGTCGGCCTCGGCGGCTTCGAGGCGCGGCCGATCGGCAGCCTCTCCGCCGGCCAGTTCCAGCGCGTGCTGTTCGCCCGGCTGCTGCTGCAGGACGGGCGGGTGATCATGCTGGACGAGCCGTTCACCGCGCTCGACGCCAAGACCACGCGCGACTTGGTCGACGTGGTCCGGCGCTGGCATGGCGAGGGCCGCACCGTGATCACCGTGCTGCACGATCTCGACCAGGTGCGCGAGGTCTGCCCGGACACGCTGCTGCTGGCCCGCGACCCGATCGGCTGGGGCCCGACCGGCGACGTGCTGTGCGCCGAGAACCTGCTGCGCGCCCGGGCCATGGCCGAGGCCTGGCATGATCGCGGCGAACCCTGCCGGCGGAGCGCGGCGTGACGGCGATGTGGGATTTCCTGGTCACGCCCTTCGTCGACTACGCCTTCATGCAGCGGGCGCTGGTGGCCTGCCTGGCGCTGTCGCTAGGCTGCGGCCCGGTCGGCGTGCTGCTGGTGCTGCGGCGGATGAGCCTGGTCGGCGATGCCATGTCGCATGCGGTGCTGCCGGGCGCCGCGGTCGGCTTCCTGGTGTCCGGCCTGTCGCTGTGGTCGATGGGGCTGGGCGGGCTGATCGCCGGCCTGGCCGTCGCGCTGCTGGCCGGCGCGGTCACCCGGGTCACGGCGCTGCGCGAGGATGCCGCCTTCGCCGCCTTCTACCTGATCGCCCTGGCCGCCGGCGTGCTGATCGTCTCGACCCGCGGCAGCAATGTCGATCTGATGCATGTGCTGTTCGGCACCATCCTGGCGGTCGACGACGCGGCGCTGCTGCTGATGGCCGGCATCGCCACGATCACCCTGATCGCGCTGGCCCTCTTGTACCGGCCGCTGGTGGTGGAATGCTTCGACCCCGGCTATCTGCGCATGGTCGGCGGCGTCGGCGCCCTGGTCCACTTCGCCTTCCTGATGCTGGTGGTCTTGAATCTGGTCGGCGGCTTCCAGGCGTTGGGCACGCTGATGGTGGTCGGCCTGATGATGCTGCCGGCGGCGGCGGCGAAGTTCTGGAGCCGGTCGCTGTGGTCGCTGTTCGCCTGGGCCGCCGGGCTGGCGCTGCTGTCCGGCTATTCCGGCCTCCTGGTCTCCTATCACGGCAGCCTGCCCTCCGGCCCCAGCATCGTGCTGACCGCCGGCGGCTTCTACCTGCTGTCGCTGATCTTCGGGACGCATGACAGCCTGCGGGCCCGATACCTGCCGACCGCGCATTTCGCGCACTGAACTCCCACGGAGTCATCCCATGAGGATACCGTTCCGCGCCGGCCTGCTCGGCCTGTCGCTTGCCGTCCTGTCGCTGCCCGCCGTGGCAGCGGACAAGCTGCAGGTCGTCACCAGCATCACCGTCCTTGCCGACATCGTGAAGCAGGTCGGCGGCGACGATGTCGAGGTCCGCAGCCTGGTCGGCCCCAATGGCGACGCCCATGTCTACGAGCCGACGCCGCAGGACGCCCAGGCGGTGACCAAGGCCGGCCTCGTCGTCGTCAACGGGCTGCAGCTCGAAGGCTGGATGGACCGGCTGGTCGCCGCCTCTGGCACCAAGGCCACGGTCGTCGTCGCCACCGAGGGCGTGCCGACGCGGAAGATGGACGAGGACGGGCAGGAGATCACCGACCCGCACGCCTGGAACAGCGCGGCAAACGGCGCGATCTACGCCGCCAACATAGCCAAGGCGCTGGCGGCCGCGGACCCGGCCCATGCCGCGGCCTACCAGGCCAACGGCGCCAAATACGAGGCCGAGCTTAAGGCGCTGGACGCCTGGGCCCGGAGCGAGGTGGCGACCATCCCGCAGGCCAAGCGCAAGGTCATCACCAGCCACGACGCCTTCGGCTATCTCGGCGCCGCCTACGGCATCGAATTCCACGCCCCGGTCGGCTTCTCGACCGAGAGCGAGGCCTCGGCCGGCGACATCGCCAAGCTGATCGATCAGATCAAGCAGGAGCACATCAAGGCGGTGTTCATCGAGAACGCCACCGACCCACGGCTGGTGCAGCAGGTGGCCAAGGCCTCCGGTGCCGAGATGGGCGGCGAGCTCTACGCCGAGGCGCTGTCGACCGAAGACGGGCCGGCTTCGACTTACGCGAAGATGTTCCGGTATAACATTTCGCTATTGGTCGCGGGGATGAAGCAGAACTGAGGATTTGACGACCGCAGGTCGGGCCCGTATCGCGAACCCGGCCTGCGGGCTTTCCCGGAGTCCACCCGCCTTCCATATTCATGATGCGGCCGGGCCAGGCCAGGAACACGAGGGCCGAGGAGGAATCGATGGCACAGACACCGGCGGTCACGGTGGGTCATGCCGAAATGCGAGACGCCTTCGAATTCGTCAGCATCGGCGGCCCCCTCGGTGCTGAGGCCTATATCTCGCGCGACACCGGGAAAATATACCTGCGAACGGTCGATGGCGATGTGATGGAGGAAGACGAGGTTCCGGACGACCTCGACACCGATCGCTACATCGCCGTGCCCCATAAGACCGAGCTCGATCTCGGCCGAAGGCTGGTGCTGCGCTTTACTGATCATGAGCTTCCCGGCGATCTGGACACCGTCGAAGATCTGTTCCGGCGAAAGGGCGCGTATGCGGGCTTTAAGCGACTGCTGGAAGCGCGAGGCGCGCTCCAGCGGTGGTACGACTATGAAGAACGCGCCACCGAGGAGGCCCTTCAGACCTGGTGTCAGGACAACGGCATTCAGTTGATCGGATGACAGGCCCGACCGACTTCTGAAGCCTCGTGTCAATCCTTCGCCTTCGGCGCCGCCTCGGCCCCGAAGATCGCCTTGGCCAGGCTCATCGTGCCGGGCGGGGTGTCGCGCAGATAAGGCAGGGGACGGCACACCTTCATCGCGGCGACGCCGATGCGGACGCTGAGGATGCCGTTGATCGCGCCCTCGCCGGCGCGGCGGCCGAAGGCGCGCAAGAGGCCGGCGCCGAGGAAGTCGCCGAGATAGTCGTTCGCCGCCTCGATGCCGCCGGCGATCAGCAGCGTCGTCGCCACCCGCCGGATCAGCGCCAGCGTCGCGAACAGGCCGGGGCGGAAGCCCTGGATCTCGGCGATGCGCCGGATCATCCGCAGGTTCAGCGCGCCCGAAACCACCATGTCGACGATGGCGAAGGGCGTCACCGTGGTGATCAACGCCGTGCGCCGCGCGGTGGCGGCGATGGCGGCGCGGCAGGCGGCATCGATCGGCCGCTGGGCGTGCAGCTCCAAGAGGGCGATCAACTCCGCCGGATCGCGCAGCTCGTCGCGCTCGCGCTCCAGCCGGGCCAGCCCGTCGGCCGCGGGACCGTCGCTGTGCAGCCGGCGGAAACGGGCGATAACGGCATCGGCCGCGGCGGCATCGCCGCCCGCCGCCGCCCGGCCCTGGCTGCGGATCTCTTCGACCCGGCCGAGCCGGCGCAGCGCCAGCAGCTCCCACCCCGCCCAGACCAGGATACCGGCCCCGGCGACGGCCAGCAGCGCCAGCGTGGCGGCCTGCAACGGCCCGCCCTGGCTCATCAGGTCGGTGACCAGACGCTCGACCCACAGGCCGATGCCGAGGCCGACCAGCCCGACCAGCGCGCCGAAGGCGATGCGCAGGGCGACGCTGCCGGGGCTGCGGCGGCGACGCAGACCAGGGTCGACCATGTCGGGCGCGGCCGGCACCGGCGCATCCTCCACCGGCACGGAATCGGCCTGGTCGAGCGCGAAGACGGCCGGGGCGCGGCCCAGGTCGCGCTCTCGCTCCGGCGGCTGGTCCAGGATCAGCGGCGGGCGGCTCATGCCAGATCTTCCCCGATCAGGAACTGCAGCGCCCCGTCCAGCCGGATATGCGGCCAGGGCTGGCCATCGGTGCCGAGATCGGCCGGTGGCAGGAAACGCTGGGCGCCGAAGCGGCCGCCGCCGCGGGCCTCGCGCAGGCTGCGCGGCAGCGCGCCGGGATAGGCCGCGACCGGCTTGCCGCCCGGCTCGATCACGCCGGCGACGCAGCGCAGCGTCTCGCCCTCATGCTTGACATCGACTTCGCGGGTGGCGCGCAGCGAGGCGATCGCCATCGACCGGGCGGTGGCGCCCTGGAAAGCGGTGCGGCGGACGCTCTGCTGCAGCACCTCGTCCATCAGCCCGACCAGCGGCTCGTGCCCTTCCCGCGGCAAATGGTCGGCCTTGGTGGCGGCGAACAGCACGCGGCGGATCCGGCTCTCGAACGGCCACAGCCAGTTGATGCCGCCGGTCTTGAAGCAGGTCAGGATGTCGTCCATGGCCCGGCCGAGATCCTCCAGGCTCTCCGGCCCGGCGGCGAGATGGGCCAAGAGGTCGATCAGCACGATCTGGCGGTCCAGCCGGCTGAAATGGTCGTTGAAGAAGGGGCGTATGACCTTGGCCTTGTAGGCCTCGAACCGTTCCTCCATCAGCCGCCACAGCGACCCGCGCGGGGTCTCGCGCGGCCGCGGAAGCGGGCAGAAGGTGAGGGCGGGGGACCCTTCCAGGTCGCCCGGCAGCAGGAAGCGGCCGGGCTGCAGCCGGCTCAGCGGGATCGCATGGGTGCGGCAGGCGCGCAGATAATCGGTGTACAGCCGCGCCGCCTCGATCGCGTCCGTCTCCTTGGCCGGCCCGGCGGGGTCGAGCCTGGTGATGGCGTCGCGCCAGGCCTGCGACAGCGGCGCCCGCACGCCGGTGGTGGCCAGGGCCAGCGCCTCCTCGGCCCAGCCGGCATAGTCGCGCTCCAGCAGCGGCAGGTCGATCAGCCATTCGCCTGGATAGTCGAAGATGTCGAGATGCAGCACCTGGTCGCCGAGCAGGCTGCGCAGGCCGCTCTTGGGCGCGAAGCGCAGCGACAGGCGCAGCTCGGCGACGTTGCGGGTGCCGGCCGGCCAGTCCGGATGCCCGCCTGATCCCGTCAGCCGGGCCACCGCCTCCTCATAGGCGAAGCGCGGCAGCTCGAGATGCGGCTGCGGCCGCAGCACCGCGGCGCGCAGCCGGTCCTCGGCCACGGCGTCGAGCAGCCCGAAGCGCCGCGGATCTGTCAGCCCGTGCACCAGCGCGGCGATGAACACCGATTTACCGGCACGGCTCAGCCCGGTGACGCCGAGTCGGATCCGACGGTCGAACAGCTCGCCGGCCCGATCGAGGAAGTCGGTGGGGAACAGCTCCATGAACGGGCGGCGGGCTCCGATGGCCTTGGAATCGACAGCCGCGGATCAAACCATACGCTTGGCCTTCAAGCGTATGGGTAATTCGATCCGCAACTCAATGCACGGGGTTTCGGGCCTGACGTTGTCAGGACCGAAACCCCAGGGCCCATGTGCGGACGAGGCGCCTCCGCGTCAACCCGCGCATAGTCCACGGGTTGCATCCTCGGCCGCAATCAGCCATTGCTCGGAAGGGCACTGGGTGGGGGCGCCGTGTTCTTTTTCCTGTCGAAACTGATCTGGTTCTTCATCCAGCCGCTCGGCGTCTTGCTGCTGGCGCTGCTGGCGGTGATGGCCGGATTCCTGTTCCGCTCGCGGCGCCTGGCGCGGCGCCTGGCAATCGCCACGACCATCGGCTTCGCCGCGATCTGCCTGCTGCCGGTCGGCGATCTCATCATGCTGCCGCTGGAGAACCGCTTCCAGAAACCGGACCGGCTGCCGGCGACGCTGGACGGGATCATCGTCCTCGGCGGGGCCGAGGAGAACAGGATGTCCGGCGCGCGTGGCGAGCCGTCGCTGAACAACACTGCCGAGCGGCTGTTCGCCGCCCTCGATCTGGCTCGCCGCTACCCCGACACGCCGGTGGTGTTCTCCGGCGGGCTCGGCGACCCGTGGAACGGCATCCCGCCGCAATCGGACATCTTCCGCGACGCCATGATGATGGCGGGGCTGCCGGAACAGCGGAT
The DNA here is from genome assembly GCF_052113205.1 of Inquilinus sp. YAF38. Classification (NCBI taxonomy): domain Bacteria; kingdom Pseudomonadati; phylum Pseudomonadota; class Alphaproteobacteria; order Rhodospirillales; family Rhodospirillaceae; genus Inquilinus; species Inquilinus sp. YAF38. Next base: position 19,069 of record NZ_JBFRCU010000027.1, read on the forward strand.
GATTCTGGAAGGACAGGCCCGCAACACCGACGAGACCGTCTGGCTGCTGAAGCAGATGCTGCAGCCGCAAGCCGGGCAGCACTGGGTGCTGGTCACCAGCGCCTATCACATGCCACGGTCGATGGGCCTGTTCGCCAAGGCCGGCTGGAAGGTGGTGCCTTGGCCGGTCGATTATTACGGCCTGCCGCCGCAGCTGGTGCCCAGGGCCAATCTGGTCGAACAGATGGCGGTGCTGAACATCGCGCTGCATGAATGGGTCGGCCTGCTCGCCTATTGGGCGACGGATCGCATCGACACGCTGTTCCCCAGACCCTGACCGGGCGACTATAGCTGAGGCGCCGCCGCCAAGAGGACGCCATGGCCAGTCCCGACTTCCCGCCCGAGTTCCGCGACCGTTTCACTGAGCTGCTGCGCTGGCGCCGCGATGTCCGCCGCTTCCGCCGCGACCCGCTGCCGCCGGGGCTGCTCGACCGGCTGCTCGGCCTCGCCTGCCTGGCTCCTTCGGTCGGCAACAGCCAGCCCTGGCGCTTCGTCCTGGTCGAGGACGAGCTGCGGCGGGCGGCGGTGCGGGCCGTGTTCGGCCGCTGCAACGACAATGCCGCCTCCGGCTATGAGGGCGAGCGCGCAGCGCATTACCGCCGGCTGAAGCTGGCCGGGCTGGAGGAGGCACCGGTTCAGCTCGCGGTGTTCTGCGACCGGTCGACCGGGCAGGGGCACGGGCTGGGGCGGCAGACCATGCCGGAGACGCTGGACCATTCCGCCGTCACCGCCATCCACACGCTCTGGCTGGCCGCCCGGATCGAGGGCGTCGGGCTGGGCTGGGTCTCGATCCTGGAGCCGCAGGCGGTGGTGGCGCTGCTCGACGTGCCGCCGGACTGGCATCTGATCGGCTATCTCTGCCTCGGCTTTCCGGAGTCGGAGGAACCGGTGCCGGAGCTGGAGCGCGACGGCTGGCAGTCCCGCCTCGGCGCCTGCCGCGAAGTGCTGCGGCGATAGCGGCCCGGCTTGACACCCGAGCGAGGGCTGGACGATTGTATCTGGCGAGATACAAATGTTTGCCAAGGGCGCGGCCGGGATCTTGCCACGCAGGCGATAACGGCCGAGCATGAGATGCCAGAAAGGGAGGCGAACCCAATGAAGAAGCTGTTGTTTTCCGGCGCCGCGATCGCTGCGCTGCTGACCGCCGGACAGGCCATGGCCTGGAGCCTCAAAGAGGCGGCGGAGCCGTACAAGGGCACCACGATCAAGGCGATCTTCCTCGACCGGCCGGGCTATCGCGCCGCGATCCAGCTGCTGCCGCAGTTCGAGCAGGAGACCGGGATCAAGGTCGAATACGAGATCCTGCCGTATGAGAACAGCCGCGAGCGTGAAGTCCTTGATTTCACGGCCGGCGGCGAGATCGACGTGGTCCTGACCGACGTCGTCTGGATCGGCGAATACGCCGACAGCGGCTGGCTGGTGCCGTTGAAGAAGTTCACCGACGACCCGGCGCTGGCTGATCCGGCGCTGAACCTGAAGGGCTTCTTCCCGATCTTGCTGGAGAGCTTCGGCACCTGGAACAAGGAGCTGTACGGCCTGCCCTTCGACAATTATTCGGGCCTGCTGTTCTACAACAAGTGCATGCTCAAGGACGCTGGCTTCGACAAGCCGCCGGCGACCTGGGACGAGTTGCTGACCACTTACGGGCCGAAGCTCACCCATGACGGCAAGTACGCCTACGCCCTGCAGTCGCGCCGCGGCGAGACCCAGTCGGCCGACAGCTTCATGCGCGTGCTGTGGCCCTTCGGCGGGTCGCTGCTGAACGCCGACTTCAAGTCCAATCTCACCTCCGCGGAGTCGCAGAAGGGTCTGAAGTTCCGGCAGGATCTGATGAAGATCATGCCGCCCGGCATCGTCGACTACGACCATGCGGAATCGGTCAACGCGCTGGCCCAGGGCCAGGTGGCGATGATCACCGAATGGTCGTCGTTCTATTCGACGCTGGTCGACCCGGCGACCTCGAAGCTGGGCGACTGCCTGGGCGTCGCCACCGAGCCGAAGGGCGAGGCCGGGCTGAAGCCGGCGCTGGGCGGCTTCTCGCTCGGCGTCGCCGCGCAGGCCAGCGAGGCGGAGCAGAAGGCGTCCTGGCTGTTCATCCAGTGGGTGACCTCCGAGGCGATGGCCAAGCCCTATGTCGAGGCCGGCGGCGTCTCAGGCCGCACCGCGATCTATGACGACCCGGCCATCAAGGCGAAATATGCCTTCGTCGAGCCGACCGTGGCGTCGTGGCAGGGCGGCGTGCCGTCGTTCCGGCCGCGCTTCCCGGAATGGCCGGCGATCTCCGAGATCGTCGCCGAGTTCGGCACCAAGATCATGCTGGGCGAGGAGACGACGGAATCCGGTGCCCAGAAGATCGGCGAGCGCATGGAGGCGGTGCTGCAGAAGGCCGGCTACTACGACGGCAAGAAGGAGAAGCTGCAGTAGGCTGGCCTGAGGGTTGGGCCGTCTCCGGGTGGTTGTTTCGCGTTGCCTCTCCCGCTTGCGGGAGAGGTCGGAGACGCGAAGCGGCTCCGGGTGAGGGCCCTTTTCTTCCGCCCGTGCAAGCCCTCACCCGGTCGTCCTGCGGACGCCCGACCTCTCCCGCCAGGCGGGAGAGGCACTACAACAGACCGACGATCGTGACCGGAGACCACCCGATGCCCGACAGCCTGGGCGCCCTGGCGGATGGGGCGCTGGACGAGATCCGCGGCGTCTTCGGCCGGCTCGCCCCCGGTGCGATCGATCCGGTGCTCGACGCCCTGGCCGGCGCCCGCCGCATCGTCTGCCACGGCGTCGGGCGCGAGGGGCTGATGATGCGGGCGCTGGCCATGCGCCTGTATCATCTCGGCCTCGACGTCCATGTCGTCGGCGACATGTCGGCRCCGCCGGTCGGGCCGGGCGACTTGCTGGCGGTCAGCGCCGGGCCGGGCGGCTTCGCCACCATCGACGGGCTGATGCGCGTCGCCCGCGACGCCGGGGCGCGGACGTTCCTCTTCACCGCCCAGCCGCAAGGCAGCGCCGCTTCCCTGGCCGACACGATCTTCGTGCTGCCCGCCCAGACCATGGCCAATGACACCGGCCCGGCCGTTGCCTCGGTGCTGCCGATGGGCAGCCTGTACGAGGGCGCGCAATTCCTGCTGTTCGAGCTGGTCGTGCTCCGGCTGCGCGACCGGCTCGGCATCGCGCCCGAGGCGATGCGGGCGCGGCACACCAATCTCGAGTAGACCTATGTCGCACCGTCTCGACAGCCGCTGGACCCCGGTCTGGTTCCTCGCCCCGGCCGTGATCGCGCTGTTCGCGATCGGCATCTTCCCGACGCTCTATGCGCTGTGGAACTCGCTGCACCAGGTGATCCTGCCGAAGATCCCGCGCGAAGGGACGCCCTTCGTCGGCCTCGGCAACTATCTGGCGGTGCTGACCGACCCGACCTTCTGGGACGCGCTGGGCCGCACGATCGTGTTCCTGGCCATCGTGCTGCCGGCGGAGCTGCTGCTGGGCCTCGGCGTCGCCCTGCTGCTGCACAAGCCGGGGCTGCCGCTGCTGAAGACCCTCGCCCGGCTCAGCCTGGTGATCCCGATGGCCACCACCTATGCCGTGGTCGGGCTGATCGGCCGGCTGATCTTCAACCGCGACTTCGGCGTGGTGAACTGGTTCCTCGGCCTGGTCGGGATCGGCCCGGTCGAATGGCTGGGCGACCCGAGCTGGGCTTTCGTCTCGATCGCGCTGATGGACATCTGGCAGTGGACGCCGTTCTGCGCCCTGGTGCTGCTGGCCGGGCTGACCATGGTGCCGCCGGAGATCGAGGAGGCGGCGCGGCTGGAGACGAAACGCTTCCGGCACATCCTGCGCCATGTCCAGCTGCCGTTCCTGCTGCCCGGCATCACCGCCGTCCTGATCCTGCGCACGGCGGACACGCTGAAGCTGTTCGACATGATCTTCACCATGACCCGCGGCGGGCCGGGTGCGGCGACCGAGCTGATCTCGATCACCATCCAGCGCATCGGTTTCCGGGTGTTCGACCAGGGCGTCGCCTCGGCCCAGGCGATCCTGCTGCTGGTGCTCACCATCGTGCTGTCGCGGATGTATATCCGCCTCGTGTATCAGGAGATCGAGTGATGGTCGCCTCGACGGCAGCAGCACGGGCCGAGGCGCGACCGGTGCGTGCCCGGATCCGGATCTCGCCCTGGCATGCGATCGCGCTGATCGCCATCGCGCTGGTCTGCGTCTTCCCGTTCTACTGGATGGTGACGACCAGCCTGAAGGACCAGGCGGTGGCGCTGGCCTCGCCGCCGGTGTGGCTGTTCGAGCCGACGCTGGACCATTACCGCATGGTGCTGGGCCCGAAGGATGTCGGCCCCAGCTTGCTGAACTCGATCATCGTCGCGGTGTCGACCACGGCGCTGGCGATCCTGCTCGGCACCCCGGCGGCCTATGCCCTGGCGCGCTTCGAGTTCCGCGGCAAATCCGACCTGTGGTTCTGGTTCATCACCAACCGCATGGTCAGCCCGATCGTGCTGGCGCTGCCGATCTTTATGTTGGCCCGCAACCTCAATCTGATCGACACCCATCTGGTGCTGATCCTCTTGTACCTGACCTTCAACTTGCCGATCGTGGTGTGGATCTGCGCCGACCAGTTCCGCGGCATCCCGCGCGACCTGGACGACGCGGCGCGGATCGACGGTGCCTCGCGCTTCACCGTGTTCTGGCGCATCGCCCTGCCGCTGGCGGCGCCGGGAGTCGCCGTCTCGGCGATCTTCTCCTTCATCTTCTCCTGGAACGAGCTGCTCTACGCCCTGGTGTTGACGCGCAGCGCCAGCCGCACCGCGCCGGTGGCGGCGACCAGCTTCATGAGCGGCTACGACCTGCCCTGGGGCCAGATCATGGCTACCGGCACGCTGATCGTGCTGCCGGTCATCGTCTTCGCCCTGATCGTCTCGCGCCAGCTGGTCCGCGGCCTGACCATGGGAGCGGTGAAATAGGGGGCAACAGCCGCACTCTCATCTGTCATTGCCGGGCTTGACCCGGCAATCCAGGGGCCTCCGGAGCGGCCTCGACATTCCCTGGATGCCCGGGTCAAGCCCGGTAATGACAGAAAAGAGGAATGACCGCAGGCTTCTACGCCCCGGCCTTCCCCAACCGGTAGAACTCGGCGTCGTCCGGGCCGATCCGCTCCGGGCGCCACCAGCGGGCCGGCTGGAAGGTCTTCTCGATGCCGTCGGCGACGCCGAGGGTCAGGGCGAACAGCGCCATGCGCACCGGCACGCCGTTGTCGGTCTGGCGGAAGATCGCCAGCCGCGGATCGGTGTTCAGGTCCTGCGCCAGGTCGTTGGCACCCGGCCGGCTGTCGCGCGGCAGCGGGTGCATCACCACCGTGTGCGGCAGGCCATGGGCGTTGAGGATACCGAGGCTGATCTGGAAGTCGGGCGCGAAGTCGGCCGACAGCTCGCCCTCGGCGAAGCGCTCCTTCTGCACCCGGGTGGCATAGATCAGGTCGGCCTTGGCGACGCCGCGCGTCACCTCGCTACGCTCCTCCACCGTGTGGCCGCGGCTGCGGGCGTGCTCGACCAGCTCGGCCGGCATGCGCAGCGGCTCGGGCGACACCAGGCTGAGGGTCAGCCCCTGGTAAAGCGACAGGATGTGGATCAGCGAATGCACGGTGCGGCCGTATTTCAGGTCGCCAACCAGGGCGATGCGGGCGCCGTCGACCGGCCGGCCGATGCGCGCGAACTCCTTCTCGATGGTGTAGATGTCGAGCAGCGCCTGGGTCGGGTGCTCGCCGGCGCCGTTGCCGCCATTGATCACCGGGATGTGCGTTGCCGCGGCGAATTCGTGGATCGCCCGCTCCTCCGGATGGCGCATCACCACCGCGTCGACATAGCCGGCAACCACCCGGGCGGTGTCGTAGATCGACTCGCCCTTGGCGATCGAGGAGAAGGTGAAGCCGGTGGTGTTGACCACGGCCCCGCCGAGGCGCTGGAAGGCGGCCTCGAAGCTGAGCCGGGTGCGGGTCGATGCCTCGAAGAACAGGCTGCCCAGCACCGCTCCCTCCAGCACCCGCGTGGTGGCGCGCCCTTGAGCGACGGGGGTGAGGAGGTCGGCGACGCGGAACACCGCGGCGAGCGAGTCGAGGGTCAACTCGCGCGTCGAGAGGAAGTGCCTGCCTTGGAAGTCCATGGTGTCAGCCCGCGATCCGGAGTGGGGCGGCGCGGTGGGCGCCGATGCGGAGCCGAGTCATCTCAGAGACCGTCCGCAAATGCTACTGGCATGGCCGTCTGACGGCGGTTTTTCCGCTTCCGGTGCTCACGGACCCAAACGTCCGCTGCGCGCCGGTTCTCAAAACCACCACCAGCCGACTCATACCAGCGCACTTCCAGACGGTCTCTTCAGCCTTCGCGGTCTTCCGCAAGCCGTTCCGCCAGCTTCTCGTCGGTGATCAGGACGTTGACGCAGCGGCGGCGCAGCGCGGCACGGATGATCCCGAACTTGTAGCTGCCGCCCGACGCCAGCACCACGGTCGGGATCCGGGACAGGTCGTCCAGCGACAGCGACACCATGCGCCGGTTCAGCGGGTGGTCGACCGGCCGGCCCTCGGCGTCCAGCCAGTTGCCCAGCACGTCGCCGACGGCGCCGGTCGCCCGCAGCGCTGCGGCCTCGCGGTCGACCACGCCCAGAGCCAGCATCAGGTTCTGGTCGGAGACGTTGCCGACGCTGATCAGCGCCATGTCGGCCGATTTCGCCTTGTCGTAGATCTCGCGCAGCACGCCGCGGGCGAGAAGGCCGTCGCGCTGGGCCTCGTCATCGGCATAGACCGGGGCGGCGAGATAGAAGCGCTCGGCGTCGTGCAGGTCGGCGAAGCGCGAGACGATCTCGAAGGTGTTCTCGCCCGAGCCGCGGGTCATGCTGCCGATCAGCGAGACCACGGACAGGTCGGTCATCCGCCGCCGTCGGATCGACTGCAGGCCGAGGCGCAGCGTCAGGCCCCAGCCGATGCCGACCAGCATGCCGTCATGCACGGTGTTCTCGACATAGCCGCCGAGGGCGACGCCGATGGCGGCGCGGATCTTGTCCTCGTCGCGCGGCGTCGGCACCACCACCGCGTCGCGCAGGCCATAGCGCCGGATCAGCGCCCGCTCCAGCGCGACGCAGGAGGCGAGGGGGGACTGGATGCGGATCTGGATCAGCCCGGCCTCGCGGCAGATCTGCAGGATGCGGTTGACCCGCAGGCGGGTCAACCCCAGCCGCTCGGCGATCTCGGCCTGGGTCAGGCCCTCGACGAAATATGCCCAGGCGATCCGGATCTGCTGCTGCTGCTCGGGGTCGACCGGAAGGTCGGCCGAATCCGAATCCGGCGCCCGCGGACGGGTCTTCGCGGTCTCCAGGCGGCGGCGCGTCTCGCTCATCGGTGTCCCGTCCGGCGTTTCCTGCCGCCATGGTGCGGGCAGGGCCGGTCCGCTGCAAGCGGTCCTGCAGCCATCCGGAAACGGAACGGGCCGCGCCGGTGTCCCGGTGCGGCCCGCTGCCTTTGCGACGATCGAACCATACCAAATCCGGCCACGGCCGACCAGCCGAGAAGCCGCAGGCCAGATCCGGCGGGGCGCAGGCTTGCCGCCGGCGGCTCGGCCGCCATCTCAGAGGGCGTGCGGCGGCGAGGGGACAGAAAGGATGCGCAGGGGCGATCTGACGCGGCTGATCCGGATCCTGGGGATGCTCGGCTCCGACCATGACGGGGAGCGGGCGGCCGCGGCCCTGGCGGCGGACCGGCTGGTGCGCGGCAGCGGCTGGAGCTGGTCGGACCTGCTGGCGCCGGCCCGGGTGTCGCGGCCGGTCCGGGCGCAATCGGTGGATCCGCTCACCGACCGGCTCGCCGCCGCGGATTCGCGGATGCGGCAACTGCGCAGCGAGAACGCCCGGCTGCAGGAGGAGATCCGGCGGCTGAAGCGGCGGCTCGACCTGCGAACCCAACCGTTTCGCCCGGCCGCGTCGTGGAACCAGGCCGATCGATCGTGATCACATCGCTGGGCAAGCTCGTATCAGAGTTCACGAACAATTCACGGTCGCCGCCAATGATGGCGTCTGCCGGAGGTGAGCCGGATCAGCGGAGGCGGTCGCATGTGCCAGGGAATATCCAGCTATTATGATCTGTTTTCGGCTTTGCTGGCGGAGCGGTATTTGCAGAAGCTCGACGTCGCCCTGGACCACTGGGAGGTTCACTTCCTGCGCCGTGGGTATGATTTTCTGCGTCGCGGGATTCCGGAAGGCGCCATTTCCGCGCTGAACTATCTCGAGTTGCCGAACGAGCGTCGGGCGGTCGTGTTCACCGGTCCGATGCCGGTCACGCCGCTGACCGGCCGCGAGACGGAGGAGATCCGCCGCGGGCTCGTGCACGTCATCGCCATGGAGGAGACGCAGGTGGTGGTCTCGGCACCGCCGGCCGCGGCGCCCGACCGGATGCCGATGGCGCGGTTCGGCTAAACCTCGACCAGCGCCTTGATCACCCCGGCCTCGGGGCGGCTCCAGCCCGGCACCAGGGCCGGCACCTCGGCGAGGTTGCCGCGGTGGCTGGCCAGCGCCGCGGTCGGCACATGGCCGGCCCGCATCGACGCCAGCACATGCTCGAAATCCTCGCGCGTGGCGTTGCGGCTGGCCAAGAGAGTGGTCTCGCGCTTGTGGAACTCCGGGTCGGAGAAGCCGACCTCGCCGAGGACGACGCTGAGCAGCACATAGGTGCCGGCATGCGCGACATAGGCGAAGCCCTTGCGCATCGCCGCCGGGCTGCCGGTGGCGTCGACCACCAGGTCGAAGAAGTCGCCGTCGGTCGCTCGGCTCAGCCGGTCGTCGATGTCGCCGCCGCCCTCGAACACCGCATCGGCCTGCAGCACGTCGTGGCTGAAGGCCAGTCGGCCCGGATTGAGGTCCAGCACGCTGACATGGGCGCCGCGCAGCTTCGCGAAGATGGTCGCGGCGATGCCGATCGGCCCGGCGCCGACCACCAGCACCCGGTCGCCGGCCGCCGGCGCGCCGCGGCGGATGCCATGCGCGCCGATCGCCAGGAACTCGACCATCGCCGCCTGGTCCACGGTCAGGCCCTCGGCCGGCACGACGTTCTGCTCCGGCACCGACAGGAATTCGCACAGGCCCCCGTCGCGATGCACGCCCAGCACCGACAGGGTCTTGCAGCAATTGGTGCGGCCGCGGCGGCAGGCGCCGCAGCTGCCGCAATGCAGATAGGGCTGGATGGCGACCACCTGGCCCGGGCGGAAGGCGCTATTGCCATCAGCTTCCACTACCTCGGCGCCCAGCTCATGGCCGATGACGCGCGGATACTCGAAATAGGGCTGGTTGCCCTTGTAGATGTGATAGTCGGTGCCGCAGATGCCGACCCGGCGGATCCGCACCATCACCTCGCCCGGGCGGCGCTGCGGCTCCGGCCGGTCGATCAGGCGCAGGGTCTCGGGCTTCTCGCAGAGGATCGCTTTCATCGTCGGTCCATGTCGGGTCGGGATGGGACGCCCAAATTGATCGGACATATCGCGATTGTCGAGCGCGTTTGACTGGAAAGCCGGGCCGGATCTGGGACAGACTGCCGCCTGAGTCCCAAGAGGCCCGCCCAGGGCCAGCCATCCGGGGGAAGCCAGGAGTGCAGAGAGTCGCCGAGGCGGCGCGCGGCGGAGAGGCCCCGCCGGCCATCGCCTTTTCCGGGATTTCCGTCGCCTATCCGCTGAAGGGCGGCGGGCGCTACGTCGCGCTGGGCGAGACCGACCTGGTGGTGGCTGACGGCGAGTTCACCGCCATCGTTGGCCCGACCGGCTGTGGCAAGTCGACCCTGCTGAACGTCGCCGCCGGGCTGGTGCCGGCGGCCTCCGGCGGCTGCACCGTGTTCGGCCGGGCGCTGCAGGGGCTGAATCGCGACGCCGGCTACCTGTTCCAGGCCGACTCCCTGATGCCGTGGAAGACCGCGCGCGACAATGTCGCCGTCGGCCTTTCGGTGCGCGGCGTGGCAGGGACGGAAGCGCGGGAGCGGGCGCAGGCCTGGCTGACGCGGGTCGGGCTGGCATCGATGGGCGACCGCTATCCGCACCAGCTGTCCGGCGGCCAGAAGAAGCGCGTCGCCCTGGCCCAGATGCTGATCCTGGAGCCGAAGCTGCTGCTGATGGACGAGCCCTTTGGCCCGCTCGACGCCCAGACCCGGATCGTGATGGGCGACCTGCTGCTGTCGCTGTGGTCGGCGGAGCGCAAGGCGGTGCTGTTCGTGACCCATGACCTGGAGGAGGCGATCGCCCTGGCCGACCGGGTGGTGGTGCTGTCGGCCGGGCCGCAGGCGCGGATCATCGCCGACCACCGGGTCGGGCTGGCCCGGCCGCGCGAGCTGGCCGAATCCCGCCACGATCCCGAATTCACGGCCCTGCACCGGGCGATCTGGGCGGCGCTGAAGGACGAGGTGATGAAGGCCTATGGCGATGTCGTCTGACCGCGCCCGCATCCTGTTCTGGCAGATCGCGGTCGCCGTGATCTGTCTGCTGGCCTGGCACGTGCTGACGGCGACCAGGATCCTCGACCCGTTCTTCTTCGCCACGCCGCTCGGCGTGATCGAGCGCACCTGGAAGGACTTCGCCTCCGGCGTGATCTGGCGCCATCTCGGCGTCACCCTGCTGGAGACCGTGCTGGCCTTCGCCATCGGCTCGCTCGGCGGCGTGGCCTTGGGCTTCTGGTTCGCCCGGCGGGCCACGGCGGCGGCGGTGTTCGACCCCTACATCAAGGCCGCCAACGCGCTGCCGCGGGTGGTGCTGGCGCCGATCTTCGCGCTGTGGTTCGGCCTCGGCATCTGGTCGAAGGTGGCGCTCGGCGTCACGCTGGTGTTCTTCATTGTCTTCTTCAATGTCTACCAGGGCGTGCGCGAGGTCAGCCCGACCGTGCTGGCCAATGCCCGCATGCTGGGGATGAACGACCGGCAGCTGCTGCGCCATGTCTACATGCCGTCGGCGCTGTCCTGGGTGTTCTCCAGCCTGCACACCTCGGTCGGCTTCGCCCTGGTCGGCGCCGTGGTCGGCGAATATCTCGGCGCCACCGCCGGGCTCGGCTACCGCATCGCCCAGGCCGAGGGCGTGTTCGACGTGGTCGGCGTGTTCTCCGGCATGCTGGTGCTGTCGGCCTTCGTGGTGGCGATCGATGCTTTCGTCTCGGTGATCGAACGACGGCTCCTGGTGTGGCGGCCCGAAAGCGCGGCCGCAGCCTCGGCCCAAGGATAGGAGGAAACGGATGAGAACCCTGCTGCGCGGAATCGCGCTGGTGCTTGGACTGGCGCTGGCGGTGCCGGCCATAGCGGCGCCGGAGAAGACGCATATCGCCATCGGCGTCGGCGGCAAGCCGCTGCTGTACTACCTGCCGCTGACCGTCGCCGAGAAGAAGGGCTTCTTCCAGGAGGAGGGGCTGGAGGTCGAGATCAGCGACTTCGCCGGCGGCGCCAAGAGCCTGCAGGCGATGATGGGCGGGTCGACCGACGTCACCACCGGCGCCTATGAGCACACCATCCTGATGCAGGCCAAGGGCCAGGACATCCGGGCGCTGCTCGAGCTCGGCCGCTTCCCGGGCATCGTGCTGGTGGTGCGCCAGTCGCTGGCCGGCGAGATCAAGTCGGTGGCCGACCTCAAGGGCCGCAAGATCGGCGTCACCGCTCCCGGCTCCTCGACCAACTTCTTCGTCAACGCGCTCCTGGCCAAGGAGGGGCTGACGCCGGACGACGTGTCCTTCGTCTCGGTCGGCGGCGGCCCCAGCGCGGTGGCGGCGATGCAGCATGGCGAGATCGACGCCATGGCCAATCTCGACCCGGTGATCTCGAAGCTGCAGTCCAGCGGCGCCGCCACGGTCCTGGTCGACACCCGGACGGAGGAGGGGGTGAAGGCGGTGTTCGGCGGCCCGGTGCCGGCCGCCGTGCTCTACGCCAAGGCGGACTTCATCGAGGAGAATCCGGAGACCACGCAGGCGCTGGTCAACGCCTTCATGAAGTCGCTGCGCTGGCTGGCCACGGCGACGCCGGAGGACGTGGCCGCGGTGGTGCCGGAGGAATACCTGCTGGGCGACCGCGACCTCTATGTCGCGGCGGTGAAGGCCTCGCTGCCGATGTATTCCCGCGACGGGCTGATCAAGCCGGAGGGCATGCAGACCGCACTGGACATCCTGCACCGCTTCAGCCCGGAGCTGAAGGACGCGCAGATCGACCTGACCAAGACCTGGGACCCGCGCTTCGCCGAGAAGGCGCAGGCGATCAAGTAAGGTCTGGAGCCCACCGATGCGTTTCCTGATCATGAGCATTGCCGTCCTGGTCGCGACGGGAGCCCATGCGGAGGGCTTCGCCGTTCATGACCTGTCGACCGTGGCGGACGACGCGAGCGCCGCGCTCGGGGCCGGCTTCACCCACAAGGCCGAGCCCGGGCGCGTCACGCTGTTCTGTGCCGACTGCAAGGGCGGGCCGATGATCGACATCAAGATCGGCCGCCAGACCGACGGCACGGAGCAGCGCGTGCGCTCGGGCCAGACGTCGATGGCCGATCTGGAACGGCTCTGCCAGGTCAAGGACCCGGCCTGCAGCCTGACCGGGTTGAGCGTTTCCCCCGCGGTCGGCTGGATCACCAAATGGTCCATGGGACCGATCATTGGCTCTACCGCCATCATTCTGCGCGATGGCGATCTCTTGACGATTCGGTCGGTTGCCGACGATGCGGACACCGCTCGACGCAATGCCGAGAAGATCGTGGAAACGGTGTCGCCCAAGGTCGTCGGCCGCTAGCTCGCGTTCCGACCGGAACGCGAGCTGCTGGCAGCGCAGCCAACGCCACTTGACTCGATAGTTCTCTTAATCGTTAAATATTTCCTATTGAGTGAAGGAGATGAGCCATGGCCGAATCTGCCCCGCGCCCGGCGCTGACGCCGAGCGTCTTCTACAAGGACCCCAAGGCTGCCCTCGACTGGCTGGAAAAGGCCTTCGGCTTCGAGCGCAGCATGGTCATCACCGACCAGGACGGGAACCTCGCCCATTCCGAGATGCGGGTTGGCGACGGCCTGATCTATGTCGGGTCGGAGTGGACGGACACCGTCGCCAGCCCGGCCTCGGTCGGCGGCAAGAACACCCAGTCGATCCATGTTCACGTCCAGCATGACATCGACGACCACTGCGCCCGGGCGAAGGCGGCCGGGGCGGTGATCCTGCAGGGCCCGTCCGACCAGTTCTACGGCGACCGCACCTACCGCGCGACCGACCCGGAAGGTCATGTCTGGGTCTTCGGCCAGACCGTCCGAAGCGTCTCTCGCGAGGAGGCGGAGCACGCGTCGGGGCTGAAGATCGAAGGCTGGATGTGAAGCCAGCCGCCGCGCTCGACCAGACCCTGGCGGCCCTCGCCGACCCGCATCGCCGGCGGGTGGTCGAGCTGCTGCGCGAGCGGCCGCGGCGGGCGGGGGAGCTGGCGGAGGCGCTGGGCCTCAACCCGCCCGCGCTCAGCCGGCACCTGCGCACGCTGAAGGCCGGCGGCTTGGTCGAGGAGGCGCATCCGGAGTTCGACGCCCGTGTCCGCATCTACAGCCTGAGACCGGAACCGATGGCCGATCTGAAAGCCTGGCTGGGTGAGACCGAGCGGCTGTGGGCCGATCAGCTCGCCGCGTTCAAGGTGCATCTGGAGCGACCGGAATGACGTCGCGCATCCTCGTCTCGCTGCGCGTCGCGGCGGCGCCGGAGCGGGCCTTCACCGCCTTCGTCCGGGATATCGGCCTGTGGTGGCGGCCCAACGCCCTGTTCCAGTTCAGCCCGGGGGCGCCCGGAATGCTGCGCTTCGAACAGGGGCCCGGCGGCCGGTTCACCGAGACCTATCTGGACGGGCGGATCTTCGAGATCGGCCGGGTCATGGTGTGGGAGCCGGGCAGCCGCCTGGTCTTCTCCTGGCGGCAGGCCAGCTTTGCGCCCGACCAAGCCACCGAGGTCGAGGTCCGGTTCGAGCCGGTCGGCGACGAGACCCGCGTCACCGTCGAGCATCGCGGCTGGGACAGCGTGCCCCAGCAGCACGTCGCCCGGCACCACTTCCCCGACCCGGTGTTCCTGCAGCGCCATGGCGAATGGTGGCAGGCCCTGCTGGGGGCGTATCGGAATTCAGCCCGGTTTGACGAATAGGATGGGTTCTGACCCATCGCTCCAAAAAAGCCGTCATTGCGAGGAGGCGAAGCCGACGAAGCAATCCATGCCTTCGCCCGTGCGGCCCTGGATTGCTTCGCTGCGCTCGCAATGACGATCCATCCATTGGATCGCCGGCATTCTCAGCCCCGCGCCGCCGCGATCTTCTGCCGGATCTCGTCGGCGAAGGTCGCGGCCTGGATCGGCTTCTGGATGTAGGAGGAGCCGCCGGCGGTCAGCGCCTGGTCGATCAGGCTCATGTCGCGGGTGGCGCTGATCATCAGCACCGGCAGGTCGCCGTAGGCTCCGTGCCCGCGGATCAGTGAGCACAGCTCGGTGCCCGAGACCTCCGGCATGACGATGTCGATCAGCACGGCGTCGAAGTCCCGCGCCGGCTTGCCGTCGTCGTCGAGATTGAGCGCGGCGATGGCCTCGGCGGCGCTGGCGCAGGTCTCGACCTCGGCGCCTCCGCCGCTGAGCACGGCCGCGGCGAATTCCAGGAACAACTCGTCGTCGTCGACGAGGAGGATCTTCATCGGGATGGTTCGCGTGCTCACTGCCATGCTGCCGGCCGGATCATGGGGACCGCTTCCCCCGAGGGCGACGACGGCAGGTTCCGACATGGCGCATTTCCCGTCACTGCTCCGCTCTCCGAGACCGGCAGATCCCCGGCTGGCGACCAATTGCAGACAATCAACCTGTTGGCAATCGGGTTCCTGATGGCCGATGTGAACGATCCCATCGATCTCTTCCCCCAACTATGTCTCGCGATGGACGGTGCACACCGCGGCGACCAGATCGCCGGCCGGTACGGCCTGGCCGAACAGATAGCCCTGGCCCTGTTCGACGCCCAGCCGCCGCAGGATGTCCCATTGCGCCTGGCTCTCGACATACTCGGCGCAGAGCGACACGCCGAAGCTTTCGGCGAAGCGGGTGATACCGTCGATCAGCCTTTCGCAGCGAGGCTCGGTGGCCACGGTCTGCACGATCTCGCCGGCGATCTTGATGGCGGAGAAGGGCAGCCGTGACAGAACAGCCAGGTTGGCCTCGCCGCTGCCGAAATCGTCGAGCTCGAAGGCAATGCCGAGTTTGACCATGCGCGCGACCACCGCCTCGACCTCGGCCGGCATGCGGGTCAAGGCGCGCTCGACGATCTCGATCCGCAACAGGCTCAGCGGCAGGCCCGCCTCGGCCATGCGGTCGAGCATCGCGGTGAACACCGCATCGGACTGCATCACCGCGATCGGGATGTTGATCGAGATCGGCACCAGCGCGTCCCGCGGCAGCCGGATCAGCGTGTCTGTCAGCGTGCGCAGCAGCCACTCGGTGTATTTCAGGGCCAGGTCGGGGCGGCGCTCGACCCAGGGAATGAAGTGGCTCGGCGACAGCACGCCGAGGGTCGGGTGGTTCCAGCGCGCCAGCGCCTCGAACCCGGTCACCCGGCCGCTGACCAGATTGACCCGCGGCTGGAACACCAGCCCGATCTGGTCCGACCGCAGCGCCGCCGGGATGTCGAACTCCAGCGCCGAGATCGACATCGCCCGGCGCACCTCGGGCGTGGCGGCCGAGGCGATGCCGGTGGCGGACTGCTTGGCGTAGTACATCGCCATGTCGGCCAGGCGCTTCAGCAAGGCCGGGTCGGATTCATGGTCGGGGCAGGTGGCGATGCCGATGCTGCAATAGATCGGCAGCCGGTAACCGCGCAGCATCGCCGGCTCCTTGAGCGCGCTCGTGATCCGTCCGGCAGCGGTTGTCGCCGCGCCGGCATCCGCGGTGACGATGG
This sequence comes from Inquilinus sp. YAF38, assembly GCF_052113205.1. NCBI lineage: Bacteria > Pseudomonadati > Pseudomonadota > Alphaproteobacteria > Rhodospirillales > Rhodospirillaceae > Inquilinus > Inquilinus sp. YAF38. The sequence continues at coordinate 35,025 of NZ_JBFRCU010000027.1, forward strand.
CGGCGAATTCATCGCCGCCCAGCCGGGCGACGAAGGCGTCGGTCGACAGGGCCCGGCGCAGCCGGCTGCCGACGATGGCCAGCAGCAGGTCGCCGAATTCATGGCCGAGGGTATCGTTGACCTTCTTGAACTCGTCCAGGTCCATGAACAGGATCGAGACCGGAGACGCGGCATCGACCCCGCGGGCGAAGGTTTCGGCCAGCCGCTCCTCGAAGCAGCGGCGGTTGGGCAGCCCAGTCAGCGGGTCGCGGTAGATCAGATCCTGCACTTCGCGGTCGCGCCGATCGCGCCGTAGCGCCAGGGCGAACAGCCGGMCGATGGTTTGCCGCAGCGCCTCGGGAATCCCCTCCGGCGGGGACGGGCCGGCGAGCACCAGGGCGCCGGCAATCCGCCCGTCATCGCCGGTCAGCGGCTCGGCGATCGCCATCATCGGTTGCTCGGGCGGGCCGAGCGGGCCGGCGGCCGGCGCGTTGGTGAAGACCGCGACCCCCGGCGGCGGGCCGGCGGGACCGACCCGGATCGTTTCCAGCGCAGCCAGCGCCGGGCCCTGCAGCCCACTCTGCGCCAGCAGCGACAGGCTGGCACCGCTTTCGTCGAGCCGCAGAAAGGCGAGTCCGGCCCCGGGACCCGACGAGGGCGCGTGCAGATGGCCCGCTGCCTGGGCCACGTGCAGCAGGATGATCTCGATCGGATCGCCGTCGATCAGGGCCTGCAGGGCGTCGCGCTCGAGCGCGACCAGGGAAGGAGAAGCGGGGTCGGTCATCGGGCCGGCGCGGTCGAGGATCTGCCGCTCATGACGTCCGCGTCTCCCGATCGGATAATGGTCCAGCTGGGATGCCGATCCACCGCCGATTAGAGCCGGATTCAAGCCGGAGGCGAAAGGGCAAATCAGGTAAATACAATTTTAGGAAATCGCAATTCCTTGCCATTGTCCAGCACGTCAGTACCGAGTTGCGGGGGCTCCGCAGCGCGCATTGACGAATCGAACGTCAGCCGCCAAAGGTGGATGTCTCGGCATCCGGGCCGCAATCCGCCGCCGGCGGTTCCGGGCAGACCGGCGATGGCGAGGGACATGGGGACGATCATGCGCAAATTCGGGCGGCATCTCATCGGTTCGATCGCGGCGGCTGCCGTGGCCCTCGCCCTCGGTGCCGCGCTGCCGGCCCAGGCGGCCGGCGGCAAGCTGGTCTTCATCTCCCCCGACCCGCTCGGAGTGAACGATTTCCTGAAGCTCGGCCGCAAGGGGGCCGAGGCGGCGGCGGCTGCGATCGGCGGCGAGGCCAAGGTCTATGAGAGCACCGACCCGGCCACCCGCCGCCAGAATGTCGAGGCCGCGGCGCGCGAGGGCGCGGCAGTGGTGATCGTGATCGGCTTCGAGTTCGGCGACATCGTGCCGGATGCGGCGGCGAAGTTCCCGGACATCAAGTTCCTGATCGTCGACCAGTGCATCCAGAAGCCGATGCCGAACGTCTACTGTGCCGTGTTCCGCGAGCATGAGGGCGCATACCTGGCCGGCGCCGAAGCGGCGCTCACCTCGGAAAGCGGCACCATCGGTTCGGTCGGCGCGCTCGACATCCCGTTCCTGCACCGCTTCACCGACGGCTTCGCCGCCGGCGCCAAGGCGGTGAATGACGAGATCGTGGTCAGCCCGACGGTCTGGGTCGGCGGCGACCACCCGTTCTCCGACCCGGTGCGGGCGCAGCAGCAGGCGGTGTCGCTGATCAGCGAGGGCGCCGACCGGGTGCTGGCCGCCACCTCCGGCGGCAATGGCGGCATCTTCAAGGCGGCCGAGGCGACGCCAGGCACCCTGGTCTTCGGCGTCGACGTCAACCAGTGCCCGCTGGCGCCGGGCGCGGTGATGGACAACATCGAGAAGAAGGTCGATGTCGCCCTGGTCGAGGCGGTCAAGGGCATCCTGGCCGGGACCCAGGCGCCACTGACTTCGTATGGGGTGAAGGAGGGCGGCATCACCCTCACCGGCCTCGGTGACGACGTCGCCGGCTCCAAATGCCTGATCGCCGAGCATCCCGACGTGATCACCAAGGTGAAAGAGCTGCGCGACGCCATCGCCGCCGGCACGGTGACGGTGACCGATCCGCTGACGGCCGGCCAGTAAGTCCCGGGAGGACGGTGCCGTGGCGTTCCTGGAGATGCGCGGCATCGTCAAGCGCTACCCCGGCGTGCTGGCGAACGACCGGGTCGACCTGTCGGTCGAGGCCGGCGAGATCCATGCGGTGATGGGTGAGAACGGGGCCGGCAAGTCGACCCTGATGGGCATTCTCTACGGGCTGGTGCAGCCGGACGAGGGCGAGATCGTGATCGACGGCCGGAAGCGGCCGTTCCGCTCGCCGATCGACGCCATCGCCGCCGGCCTCGGCATGGTGCACCAGGCCTTCAAGCTGTTCGACAGCCTGACGGTCTGGGAGAACGTCGCCTACCGGGCCGAGCCGCGGCGCGGGCCGTTCATCGACCGCGCCGCCGCCCGCCGGAAGGTGGCGGAGCTGGCGCGGCGTCACGGCCTGCCGATCGACCCAGACGCCCGGGTCGGCGCCCTGCCGGTCGGGGTCAAGCAGCGCATCGAGATCCTGAAGGCGCTGTACCGCGACGCCCGCATCCTGATCCTGGACGAGCCGACGGCGGTGCTGACCCCGGGCGAGCGCGACGGGCTGTTCCGGGTGATGCGCGGCCTGGCGGCGGACGGCCGCACCATCCTGTTCGTCACCCACAAGATCCATGAGGTGATGGCGGTGACCGACCGCATCACCGTGCTGCGCGACGGCCGCGTGGCCGACCGCATGGTCACGGCCGAGACCGACCCGCAGGCGATCATCCGGGCGATGACCGGCCGCAACGTGACGCTGAAGGTCGACAAGGCGCCGGCCGAACCGGGCCGGCCGCTGCTCGAGGTCGAGGGGTTGGTTCTGGCGGCGCCGGGCAAGCCCGCGGTCGATGGCGTCTCCTTCGCCGTGCGGGCGGGCGAGATCGTCGGCATCGCCGGCGTCGCCGGCAACGGCCAGACCGAGCTGATCGAGATCGTGGCCGGGCTCCGGGCCGCCGATGCCGGGACGATCCGGGTCGACGGCCGCGACGTTACTGCCGCCGGGGTGGCCGGCCGCCGCGCCGCCGGCATCGCCTATGTCCCCGAGGATCGCGCCCACACCGGCACGGCGTTGCGCGCCAGCGCCACCGATAATCTATCCATGGGCTTCCACCGCCGGCCGCCGCTGTCCCGCCGCGGCGTGCTGGATCGCGCGACGATGCGCGACCGGGCTCGCGGCCTGATCGCCCGCTTCGGCATCAAGATCCCGGGTGAGGGAACGGCGGTGGGCACCCTGTCCGGCGGCAATCTCCAGAAGGTGGTGGTGGCGCGCGAGCTGGACCATCAGGCGCCGGTGCTGATCGCCGAGCAGCCGACCCGCGGCGTCGATGTCGGCGCTATCGAATTCATCCACGGGCAGCTGGTGGCGGAGCGCGACCGCGGCCGCGCCGTGCTGCTGGTCTCGGCCGAGCTGGGCGAGATCCTCGCCCTCTCCGACCGGGTGCTGGTGATGTATGAAGGCCGGGTGATCGCCGAGGTGGCGGGCGCCGACGCCACCGAAACCAGCCTCGGCCTGCTGATGGCCGGGGTTGTGGGGGAGGCGGCATGAGGGGCCTCTCCGATGGGCATCAGGTTTTTGCGTTGCCTCTCCCGCTTGCGGGAGAGGTCGGAGACGCGAAGCGGCTCCGGGTGAGGGCTCTTTGTCGAGGCTCGGGCCAACCCTCACCCGGACGTCCTGGCGGACGTCCGACCTCTCCCGCCAGGCGGGAGAGGCAACGCGAAAGGGTCTTGGGATCGGCTCCCTCGCATCGGGGCATCCCATGACCGCCGCCACTGCCCTGCGTGGCGCCGCCACCTCTTCCGTGCTGTGGGCGATCCTCGGCGGGCTCGTCATCGGGGCGCTGATCGCCCTGGCCGCCGGGCACGACCCCATTGCCGTCTACGGCGAGATCCTGGCCGGCGCCGTGGTCGGGCCGAACCTGGCGGAGACGATTGCCCGGGCGGTGCCGCTGGTCGGCATGACCCTGGTGGCGGCGATCCCGCTGCGCGGCGGCATGGTCAATCTCGGCGGCGACGGGCAGCTGGTGCTGGGCGGGCTGGTGGCGGCGGTGGTGGCGCTGTACCTGCCGGCCCCCGGCGAGGTCCGGCTGGTCGCCGCGATCCTGGCGGCGATGGCCGTCTCCGGCGCCTATGCGGCGCTGGCCGCCTGGGGCGAGGTGCGGTTCGGCGTGCCGCTCTTGATCTCGACCCTGCTGCTCAGCTACCCGGCCCAGGGCGTCAGCTCCTATCTGGCACGCTTCCCGCTGCGCGATCCATCGACCGGCATGCCCGAGACCTACCGGGTCGAGGAGGCGGCGCGGCTGCCGGTGCTGGTGCCGGGCACGCCGATCACCTGGGGCCTGGTCCTGCTGCTGCTGGTGATCGCTGCCGTGGTGTTCACCGACCGGCGCGGCACCGCCGGCTACGAGCTGCGGCTGCGCGGCCTGAACCCGCGCTTCGTCGCCTATGGCGGGGTCGATCTCGGCCGCCAGACCGTGCGGACCCTGTTCGCCAGCGGCGCCGTGGCCGGGCTGGTCGGCGCCATGCTGGTGCTGGGCGACCAGTTCCGCTTCACCGACCACGCGCTGCTGTCGCCGTCCTACACCTGGTCCGGGCTGATGGCGGCGCTGCTGGCGATGGGCGAGCCGATCGGCGCCGTCTGCGCCGGGCTGTTCTTCGCCGCGCTGCAGACCGGCGGCTTCGCCATGGAGCGGGCGACCGAGGTGCCGCGGGTGCTGACCCTGGTGCTGCAGGCCGTGATCATCCTGCTGCTGGCCATGCGACACGGCCTGGGCCGCCCCGGCCTGCGGAGGCGATGACCGGCATGGACTGGCTGTCGCTGTTCAACGCGGTGCTGTTTGCCCAGACCATCCAGGCGGTGACGCCGATCCTGCTGGCCGCCCTGGCCGGGGTGCTGTGCGACCGCGCCGGCGTGTTCAACATCGCGCTGGAAGGCCAGATGCTGATCGGCGCCTTCGCCGCCATCGTCGGCACTTGGTACACCGGCAGCGTCGCCGGCGGCGTCGCCGTCGCCCTCATCGGCACCATGGCATTCTCGRCCATCCTCGCGCTGGGATCGACCTGGTTCCGCGGCGACCCGATCGTCATCGGCATCGGTCTCAACCTGCTGGCCTCCGGCCTGACCGCCTTCCTGCTGCGCATTCTGTTCGGCGTCTCCGGTACCTTCACCGACCCGACCATGCAGGACCTGCCGCGCGTGGCGCTGCCGCGGATCGCGGCGGTGCCCTGGTTCACCCGCGTCTTCGGCAGCCACAGCGTGCTGACCTGGGCGGCCTGGATCCTGGTGGCGGTGATCGCCGTGTTCCTGTTCCGCACGGTCTGGGGCCTGCGCCTGCGCGGCGTCGGTGAGCGGCCGGATGCGGCGGAGACGCTGGGCGCCGACGTTGCTCGCACCCGCATCGCCGCGGTGCTGGCCGGCGGCGCCCTGTGCGGCCTGGCCGGGGCGCAGCTGTCGCTCGGCAGCGTCACCCTGTTCGCCGAGGATATGAGCGCCGGGCGCGGCTGGATCGCGGTCGTGGCGGTGATGCTCGGCCGCGGCCATCCAGTCGGCGTCGCCCTGGCCTGCCTGCTGTTCGGCTTCGCCGACGCCGCCGGCCTGCGGCTGCAGGGCAGGGGGCTGCCGAACCAGCTCACCGATATGGCACCCTATGTCATCACCCTGGTCGCGCTGGTGGTCGCCCGCGGGCGGCGCCGGCGCGGGGCCATGGCCTGAAAGCGAGGAAACGATGGAAGACCCCTATGTCCTGGCGGAAGCCGCCGCCGCGGCGCTGAAGCAAAAGCTCGGCGCCGACCATCACGCCGCGATCGTGCTCGGCTCAGGCTGGGGCCCCGCGGTGGACAAGATCGGCGAGACCGTGGCCGAGGTGCCGTTCACCGAGATCCCGGGCTTCCCGCCGACCACCGTGCTCGGCCACAAGGGCGTGTTCCGCAGCGTCAAGGCCGGTGACAGGCGCATCCTGGTGATGGCCGGGCGGGTGCATCTCTATGAGGGCCACCCGCCGGCCAAGGTGGTGCATGGCGTGCGCAGCATGGTGCTGGCGGGGACGAAGATCATCGTCCTGACCAATGCCTGCGGCGGGCTGCGGCCGGGCATGAAGCCCGGCGAGCCGGTGCTGCTCCGCGACCACATCAACTTCACCGGCGTGTCGCCGCTGTTCGGGCCGAACCCGGAGAAGCTGGGACCGCGCTTCGTCGACCTGACCGGCTGCTATTCGCCGCGGCTGCGGCAGGCGGCGCAGGCGCTGGACCCGACGCTGACCGAAGGCGTCTATGTCGGCTTCCCCGGCCCGATGTTCGAGACGCCGGCCGAGATCCAGATGGTCGGCCGCTGGGGCGGCGACATGGTCGGCATGTCGACGGTGCTGGAGGCGATCGCCGCCCGCCATCTCGGCGCCGAGGTGCTGGGCCTGTCTTTGGTCACCAACCTCGCCGCCGGCCTGCCGGGCGCCGACCTCGACCACGAGCACATCCTCGAGGTCGCAAAGGGCACGGCCGAGCGGATGGGCGGGCTGTTCCACGACCTGGTGCGGACGATCTGAAGGATCGCCCGCATCGAGGTCACTCGGAGCAGTAACGGAACCAAAAACTGTCATGCCCGGGCTTGACCCGGGCATCCAGAGGATGTCGACATCTTCTGGATTGCCGGGTCAAGCCCGGCAATGACAGTGAAGGAATTGGCTTCGTACTTCAGTGGTTGTTGCGCGGCACGCCCATGGTCTGGGCGACGCGCTGGTACTTCAGTGCCGGCTTGAGCGCCATGCCTCCGGCCAGCTGGTCGGTCATGCCACGCTGGATCTCCTGCCACGGGGTCTGGCTGGCCGGGTATTTGTAGCCGCCCTGGGCCTCAAGCGCGGTCCGCCGCCGCGCCAGCTCCTCATCGGAGACCAGGACGTTCACGGTGCGCTGGCGCAGGTCGACCCGCACCTTGTCCCCGGTCTTCAGCAGGGCCAGGCCGCCGCCGGCCGCTGCCTCGGGCGAGGCGTTCAGGATCGAGGGCGAGCCCGAGGTGCCGGACTGGCGGCCGTCGCCGATGCAGGGCAGGGCGTGGACGCCCTGCTGGATCAGGCGCGCCGGCGGCTGCATGTTCACCACCTCGGCGGCGCCGGGATAGCCGATCGGTCCGGTGCCGCGGATCACCAGGATCGAGAACGCGTCAATCTCGAGCGCCGGGTCGTCGATCCGGTGGTGGTAGTCCTCGGGTCCGTCGAAGACCACGGCCTTGCCGACGAAGGCCTCCGGGTCCTGCGGGTTCGACAAGTAGCGGTCGCGGAATTCCGGCGAGATCACGCTGGTCTTCATGATCGCGCTGTCGAACAGGTTGCCCTTGAGGTTCAGGAAGCCCGAATGGGCCTTCAGCGGCCGGTCGGCCGGGCGGATCACCTCGGGGTTCAGGTTCTCCACGTCCCGGCAGTTGTCGCCGATGGCGCGGCCATTGACCGTGACCGCGCCCGGATGCGGCAGCAGGCCGGCCTTCAGCAACTCCGCCACCACCGCCGGCACGCCGCCCGCCTGGTGGAAGTCCTCGCCGAGATACTCCCCGGCCGGCTGCAGGTTGACCAGCAGCGGGATGTCGTGGCCGATCTTCTCCCAATCGTCATTGTCGAGCGGCACGCCGAGATGGCCGGCGATGGCGTTCAGGTGGATCGGTGCGTTGGTCGACCCGCCGATGGCGGAGTTGATCACGATCGCGTTCTCGAACGCCTCGCGGGTCATGATGTCGGACGGCTTGATGTCCTGCCTCACCATCTCGACGATGCGTTGGCCGGTCACATAGGCGATCTGACCACGCTCGCGGTACGGCGCCGGGATCGCGGCCGCCCCCGGCAGCTGCATGCCCAGCGCCTCGGCCAGCGAGTTCATCGTCGAGGCCGTGCCCATGGTGTTGCAGTAGCCGACCGACGGGGCCGAGGCAGCGACGATGTCCATGAACTCGTCATAGCCGATCTCGCCGGTCGCCAGGCGCTCGCGCGACCGCCAGACGATGGTGCCGGACCCGACCCGCTCGCCCTTGTGCCAGCCGTTCAGCATCGGCCCAACCGACAGGGCGATGGCCGGGATGTTGACGGTGGCGGCCGCCATCAGCAGCGCCGGGGTGGTCTTGTCGCAGCCGACGGTCAGCACGACGCCGTCCAGCGGATAGCCGTACAGCACCTCGACCAGCGACAGATAGGTCAGGTTGCGGTCCAGCGTGGCCGACGGGCGCTTGCCGGTTTCCTGGATCGGATGGCAGGGAAACTCGAACGGCACGCCGCCGGCCGCGCGGATGCCGGCGCTGACCCGCTTCGCCAGCTCGATATGATGCCGGTTGCAGGGCGACAGGTCCGACCCGGTCTGGGCGATGCCGATCATCGGCTTGCCGGACTGGAGCTCCTCGCGCGTGATCCCGAAATTCAGGTAGCGCTCGATATACAGGGCAGTCATCCCCGGATCGTCGGGGTTGTCGAACCACTGCTGGGACCGCAGCGGTCTCGATCGGTCTTGGCCGGCCATCGTCTTCTTTCCTCCAAACGCCGCGCTTTGCGTCGGCGCCCCACACCAAAGGCAAATTGTACGACGATATTAGGGCACCAGGAGGCGGTTCGGATAGAGGCGGATTTGCCAGGACCGACCGCGTGGCGGAACCCAGCAAGATATGCCGCCATTCGGGAGAATAGGAGGCTGTCCCATGCCGCGCATCCCGATCCACTCCAGCGCCGTGAACTCCGTCGGCTATGATCCGCGGACCAAGGCACTCGACATCGAATATGCCGACGGCATCGTCTATCGCTACGCCCGGGTGCCGGACCGAATCTTCCGGCAGCTGCTGCGGGCGCCGTCGAAGGGCCGGTTCGTGAATTCCCGCATCCGCGACGCCTATCCGTTTCGCCGTATCGGCTGAACCGTCTGCCGCAATCCGGCCACCGGGTCCTGGTCCGATAGCGGGATGATTCGGCGTCGCGTCTTCCTCTCGCTCGGTCTTCTGCCGGTCGCCGGCCGCATCGCCGGGGCCGAAGCGCCGGACTGGCCACGGCAACTGGTGGCGGCCGCGGAGGCCCAGATCGGCGTCACGGTGACCTACGATCCCGCCTATGCCCGGCTGGCCTATCCCGGCGGCGACGTTCCGCGCGATCGCGGCGTCTGCACCGATGTGGTGATCCGCGCCTACCGCGACGCCTTCGGCATCGACCTGCAGCGCCTGGTGCATGAGGACATGCGAGGCAACTTCACGCGCTATCCCCGCGCCTGGAGGCTGTCGCGGCCGGACCCGAACATCGACCACCGGCGGGTGCCGAACCTGCAGGCCTTCTTCCGCCGCCGCGGCCGGGCGCTGCCCGCCGAATCGCCAGGGGACTTCGCCGAGGGCGACCTGGTGACCCAGATGCTGCCGGGCAATCTGCCGCACATCGCCATCGTCACCGGCCAGATCGGCGTCGGCGGGGCGCCGCTGATGGTCCACAACATCGGCGGCGGCGCGCGGCTGGAGGATCGGCTGCTCGACTTTCCGGTCACCGGCCGCTACCGGTTCATCACCGGCTAGGGCCGGACCCACAACAGGCAGACCCGGCATGAAGGCCGCCATCTTCGATCTCGACGGCACCCTGGTGGACAGCGCGCCGGACATCGCCCATGCGGTCAACCGCATGCTGGCCGATCGCGGCGCGCCGGCGCAGCCGGTCGCCTTCATCGAGACCCTGGTGGGTGAGGGGGCGCGGGCGCTGGTGGCCAAGCTGCATCGCGCGCTCGGCCTGCCGGCCGAGGATGTCGACCGCGACACCCGGATCTATCTCGATTACTACGCCGCCCGGCCGGTGGCGGACTCCCGGCTCTACGCCGATGCGGCGACGGCGCTGCCGGCGCTGAAGGCCGCGGGCATCCGGCTCGGGGTCTGCACCAACAAGCCGCAGGCACTGGCCGAGCTGGTGCTCGACCGGCTCGGGCTGCTGCAGCATCTGTCTGCGGTGGTCGGGGCCGACACCACGCCGTTCGTCAAGCCGGACCCGCGGCCGCTGCTGCACACGCTGGACCTGCTGGACGTGGCGCCGGGCCAGACGGTCTATGTCGGCGACACCGGCATCGACCTGGCCTGCGCCCGGGCGGCCGGGGTGCCCTGCCGGATCGTCGACTGGGGCACCGGCCCGGCCGTGCCGGTCGAGGCTTCGGCGCGGCTGGGACGCTTCGCGGATCTGCTGCCGGCGTAGAGGGTCAGCGGGACAGCGCGAACCGCCCGCTGGTGCGGCGGGCGAAGGACCGTTCGGCCAGGACGCCGAAGCCCAGGCCGATGGTGGTCCACAGCACGGCGTGCATGCCGAGCGAGGCGATCCGGAACTGCCACAGCAGGTCGGCCGGGAAGCCGTCCGGCACCTCGTTCACCACCGGCAACGCGACCTGCGCGACCGCGATGATGGCGATGTAGACGGCGCCTGCGATCAGGCCAGCGCTCCAGCCGCCACGGCGCCGGGCCAGACCGAGGGCGAGGTTCACGGCCAGCACCAGGGCCGCGACCGAGATCGCCAGCATGACGAAGAACAGCGTCGTGCGCTCGCCGATCGTGTCCGGATTGCCGACCGCAGGCGGATTGGCCGGGTATTTCAGGCTGGGCACCACCACCAGTGCTACGAAGGCGGCGAGCGCCAGCAGCGCCGCGGTGGCGCGGGGGTCGAGCCGGCCGACCCGGCCATAGGTGAAGGCGAAGACCAGTGCGAACAGCCCGCCGATGGCGGCGCCGTAGACGACCGCGCCGGTCAGCAGGCCGAGCCCGGCCTGGGTGTCGCGGCTGACCAGCTCCGGCTCCTCCGCCTCGCCGCCGGCCGGGGCGGCCGCGGCGTGGTCGCCGTGCTCATGCGAATGGCCCAGCGTCCCTTCCAGGGCAATGGCCCGGTCCACCTGCGGTTCGCCGAAGATCCGGGCGAAGCCGAAGGCAAGCAGCCCCGCCAGCACGCCCACCAGCATGCCGCGCAGCAACAGGCTTCCAACCATGGCGGTTGGCCTCAGTGGCAGGGGAAGCCGAGCAGATGGCGGCCGTCATGCACGAATTCGTGGACATAGCTGCCGGAGAGGAGCGAGGTCGCACCCTGCTCGGCTCCGACGAAATACACCGCCAGCAGCAGGAGCAGCCCGGCGAACACCGCCCAGGGCAGCACCTCACCGACCGGGATCGGACCGACGGGAATGGAGATCGGACGGGCCGTGGCGGTGGTGACGGACATGATAGGGCTCCCCTGGGATAAACGCGTCCCGCTGATATGCACCGGGCCATGGCGAGGTCTGACTTCCGGAACCGCGTCGGCGACGCCGTCCCGGTCACAGTGGCGCGACCGTGCCGGACTTCCACCGGCTTCCGCATCCATGGCGACCGGCTGCAGCATGGGTCGCGGCCCGGCGTCTGTCAATCGAAGCCGCTGCCGGCGGGCGGTGGGCTGTGCTTTGCTGACGGCCAGCACCACCGCCGCCGAACGGTCCCGCCGATGCCGACCCGCCTGACGCTGATCTGCCATGGCGCCACCGCCGCCACCCGGTCGGGCGCGTTTCCCGCCGACGAGCCGCTGGAAGAGCGTGCTTTGGCTCGGGCGACGGCGCTGCAGCCGATGATCCGGCGGGCCGACCGGGCCTGGACCAGCCCGGCGCTGCGGGCGCGGCAGACCGTGGCTGCGCTCGGGCTCGATGCGGTCGAGGAGCCGGCGCTGCGCGATGTCGATCACGGGCGCTGGGCCGGGCGGCGGCTGGAGGAGATCCAGGCCGAGGAGCCGGAGGGAGTCATCGCTTGGCTGGCCGATCCGGATGCGGCCCCGCATGGCGGCGAGCCGCTGTCGGCAGTGCTGTGCCGGGCCGCGTCCTGGCTCGACGCCAGGGCCGGCGAGGGCGGTCACGGCATCGCCGTCACCCATGCATCGATGATCCGGGCGGCGGTCCTGCATGTGCTGGCGGCGCCGGCCTCTTCCTTCTGGCGCATCGATATCGCCCCGCTGAGCGTCGTCGAGCTGAGCCATGACGGCAGGCGCTGGGCCTGGCGTGCCTCAGGCCTTCCCTTCGCCGGCTGAAGGCCTCGGGGACTTGTCCTGCCGGAGCGGCGATCTCACTTTGGAGACTGCATCGCGCTTGCGGCCGCGCCCGGCCGCCGGAGACATCCCATGGCCCTGAAGATCGATCCCTGGACCTTTCCCGCCCCCGAGCTGGACGCAACCGAGCAGGGCCGTCGCTCGATCGTGCTGGGCGGCGGCTGCTTCTGGTGCACCGAGGCGGTCTACAGCCAGCTCGACGGAGTGCTGTCGGTGCGGCCCGGCTATGCCGGCGGCACCCGGGAGACGGCCGACTACCGCACCGTCTGCACCGGCACCACCGACCATGCCGAGGTGATCGAGGTGGCTTATGATTCCGGCAAGATCAGCCTGGGCCAGATCCTCAAGCTGTTCTTCTCGATCGCCCACGACCCGACTCAGAAGGACCGCCAGGGCAACGATGTCGGCCGTCAGTACCGCTCGGCGATCTTTTACGCCGACGACGAGCAGAAGCGGGTGGCCGAGGCCTATATCGCCCAGATCCAGCGGGACCGGCTGTTCGACACGCCGGTCGTGACCGAAGTGATGCCGCTCGAGGCTTTCTACGAAGCCGAGCAGTACCATCACGACTACGCCGCCCGGAATCCGAACCAGCCCTATATCCGCGCAGTCTCGACCCCGAAGGTCGAAARGCTGAAAGCGGTGCATGGCGACCTGCTGAAGCCGGCGGTGAAGGCGGGCTGACGGTTCATACCCCGCGGCGTGGGCAGAGGTCGCGCAGCGGGCAGGCGCTGCAGGAAGGGGCATGGGCGGTGCAGATGGTCTGGCCCAGCAGCTTCATCAGCCGGTGGAGCTCGGCCAGATCCTCGGCGTCCCACGCATCCGGCAGCTGGCGCATCAACTGCTCATGGCCGGCGTCGTAATCCGTCTCGAGCGGCAGCAGCCCCAGCCGGCCGCCGAGCCGCAGTGTTTGCGTGTCGACGACCAAGGCACGCTTGCGCAGCGTGCTGAAGTTCAGCACCTCGGCCGCGATCTTCGAGCCGACGCCGGGCAGGCGGCGGAGCCATTGCATGGCCGCCTCCTCGTCCAGATCGGCCAGATGGTCGAGGCAGAGGCGGCCGGTGCAGGCGACGATCATGCGCAGGGCCTGGGGCAGTTGCTCAGCCTTCGGTCCCGCCAGGTTCACCGGCCAGATGACGCGCAGGATCGCGCGCGGCGATGCCTCGCCCAGCCCGTCCCAGCATGGATAGCGCTGGCGCAGCTCCCTGAAGACGCGCCGAGTGACCTCGTCCCGGGTCTTGGAGCCGAGCATGCTGCGGACCAGCTGGCTGACCGGGTCGCGGCGCCGGCCGTCGCGCCGCGGTCCGAGCCGGGCCAGCAGCCGGTCCCGCACCCGGGGCAGCAGCGGGCGGTCGTCGAGGGCGAGGGAAAGCTGCATCGCCGGTCACCGGGCGCGAGATCCCGCGGCCGCAACCCGATGCGCGGCCGCCAGCCCGGCTCGAGCCCAGTCGATCAGCTCGTCCGGCTCGTCGAACAGCCGGTCCGGCACGCGCCAGAAGGAGAGATCGATGGTGCGGCCCTGCTTCTCGTAGCTCAGGGGTGGGAAGGCCTCGGCCTCCTGGAAGGCTGCGCGGTTGTGATCGTCGACCCGGAGATAGAGGGCGTCCTCCGCAATCATGCCGAACATCACCCCCTCGCAGAACAAGCCGGTCACGCCGAACATTCGCCGGGTCGCGATCGGGCCGAGCGGAGCGATCTGGTCGCGCAGGAACTCGATGAGGCTGTCGCGGGCCGCCATGCTCGATCCTCGAGGGAGGCGATAACTCATCATGGGAACAGATGTGGAACAAATCAAGTGGGAATCGGTGCCTTGGCCACCTGCAGGCCGCGTGGGATAAGGACCTCCGTTCCGCACTGAGGCCGACCATGCTTCGACCGCCCGCCCCGACCATCGACCTTGCCGCCCTGGCGCCGACCGACCGCAGCCGGCGCATGCTGGAGGCGGCGCTGGCCGGGGCCGAGGCGATCCGGGCCCTCCGGGCCCATGCCGGGCGCTGGGAGGGCGCGGCGCTGGAACGCAAAGGCGCGCGGGACTTCGTCACCGCCGCCGACCGGGACTCCGAGGCGGCCGTGGTTGCGGCACTGTCCGCCGCCTTCCCGGATCACGCCATCACCGGCGAGGAAGGCACGGCGATCCGGCGCGACGGGGCCGGCACCTTCCTGGTCGACCCGATCGACGGCACCACCAACTTCGCCTGGGGCATGCCGTTCTTCGGCATCGCCATCGCCCTGGTCGAGGCCGGCGAGACCGTGGCCGGCGTGGTGCTGGACCCCAGCCTGGGCGAGGCCTTCGTCGCCGAGCGCGGCTTCGGCGCCTTCCTCAACGGCCGCCGACTGCGGATCGACCGTGCGGTGGCGCCAGAGGAGGCGCTGGTCGGCGCCAGCCTGCCCGTTCCAGGCCAGGTCCGCAGCATCGAGGTCGAGGCCTATCACCGGGCGCTGCGCCGGGTGATCGACCGCGCCGCCGGGGTGCGGCGCCTCGGCTCCGCCGCGCTCAGCCTGTGCTATGTCGCGGCCGGCCGGCACGACGCCTTCTTCGAGGACGGGCTGTCGCCGCTCGACTATGCCGCGGCGGTGCTGGTGCTGCGCGAGGCCGGCGGCGTCGCCACCGGCTTCGACGGCAGCCCGATCCCGGCGACCGGGGCGGTGCTCGGCGCCAATCCCGGCCTGCATCCCTGGCTGGTCGGCCTGCTCAGCGAAGACTGACTCAACCGCGGCCGCCGACGGCCCGGCGGCGGACGATCTCCTGAGCCTCGACCTCCGGCGGCTGCACCTCGCCGCGCCAGCGGGGCAGGGCGCGCGGGTGCGCCTGCTGCAGCCAGGCGATCATCTTCTCCCGCACCTCGCAGCGCAGGTCGAAGGCGCGGCCGGAGTTGCGGGCGCTGACCAGCATGCGGATCTCCATCACCTGCTCGTGGAAATCGGTGACCTGCAGCACGGTGACCTGGCCGTCCCACAGCGGCGACGCCTTGGCGATCTCGTCCAGCTTGCGCCGCATCTCCTCCACCGGCGCGGTGTGGTCGACATAGAGGAAGACGCTGCCGATCAAAGCGGAGCCCTCGCGCGTCCAGTTCTGGAACGGGTGCTCGATGAAGTAGCTCAGCGGCAGCACCAGCCGGCGCCAGTCCCACAGCCGGACCACGACATAGGTCGCGGTGATCTCTTCGATATTGCCCCATTCGTTCTCGACCAGCACGGCGTCGTCGATCCGGATCGGCTGGGTTACGGCCAACTGGATGCCGGCGATCATGTTCTTCAGCATCGGCTGCAGCGCCAGGCCGATGACCAGGCCGGCGGCGCCGGCCGAGGCCAGCAGGCTGATGCCGTATTGCCGCACCTCTTCGAAGGTCATCAGCGCGGCGGACAGGGTGACCATGACGATCAGCGTCGCCACCACCCGGCGCAGGATCCGGGTCTGGGTGACGTGCTTGCGCGCCAGCAGGTTGTCCTCGGCATCCAGCGTGAAGCGGCGCAGATAGACCGTCATCCAGATGTGCAGCGCGGTCAGCGCCACCCAGCCCAGCAGGGCGATGAAGCCCAGCAGCAGGACTTGGCGCACGACGCCGGTCTCGGCGTCGGTCAGCGGCGCCACGGTGGCCGCGGCGGAGATCGCCACGATCATCGCGGCCAGCCGCGTCGGCCCATGGGTGCGGGACACCAGCGAGCGCCAGAACAGGTCCTTGCCGGCGACGATCCGGGTCGCAGTCCGGAACAGGATCTTGTGGGCAGCCCTGGCGGCCACCACGGCCAGGGCCAGCAGGCCGGCGCTGATCGCCCAGGGCGGCATCCAGGGCAACTGGGCCTGGAACCAGTCCAGCCAGCGGACGATGGCATCGATCATTCGGCGGTCCCGTGCGGGTGTCCCCTGTGCACTGCAATGCGAGGGGGCGCGATGGGTTCCGCCCTAGTGTCGCCGTGTCGCCGCGAACAGCGCCTCCAGCGCGCCCGGCGCATCGGTGGTGATCTGGTCGGCGCGCAGGGCCACCAGCCGGGCCAGCGCGGCCGCGGCGCCGGGATGGTCTGGGTTCAGGGTCCAGGCGTCCACTGTTTTGCCGGCGGCATGACAGGCGGCGATCAGGTCGACCCCCAGCGCGTCGGTGCGCAGCACGATCGGCCAGGACAGGTAGATCATCGCCGCCTCCGGGGCGCGACCCAACGCCGCGGCGATGAAGCGCTCTGCGTCCGCCGCGGTGGCCAGCGTTTCCAGCGTGCCGTTGTCGCAGGGATCGAAACCGAGACGCAGCACGTCCGCGCCCAGGCGGCGCACCGCCGCCCAGTCGCCGCCGCTCAGGATGAAGCGGCCGGCCACCGGCGCCAGCGCCGTCCGGAAGGCGTCGACGCTGCGGTCGTCCAGCGCCGAATCGGCCTCCTTGAGGTCGAGCTGAACCAGGGTCGCGGGATCGGCCCCGGCCGCGGCCAGTTCGGTCAGGTCTTCGAGCAGCAGCAGCCGCTCCTCGGTCGGCGTCCCGTCCTTGCCGCGCATCCGCAAGGCCCGGAGGTCGGCGAAGCCGGCCGCCGCKACCGGGCCGCGGCCGGTGGTCTCGCGGTCCAGCGTCTCGTCGTGCAGGCAGGCGAAGCCGCCATCGGCGCGGCGGCGCAGATCCACCTCCATCGACGCGCCCAGCGCCATGCCCTCGCGCAGCCGGGCCGGGGTGAACGGGATGTCCTCGGGCCGGCGCTGCAGCCGGTGCCATTTCARCCGGGTGCGGTGGCCGCCGGAAAGGATCCCGATACCGTCAGGCATGCGCCTGCTCCTGCGTGCGGGCGGCGGGCTCGGCCAGGGTCAGGTGGCGGGCCGGCTCGCCCGGGCGGAACACGGCGCAGCGGGTCGGACGCAGCGTCACCGCGGCGCCCTCGGCGATGCCGGCCCGGCCGAGCTGCAGCTTGAGCGCAGCGCCGTTGCCGATGTCGACATCCGCTATCCGCACGGCGCCGAGATCGACCAGCCGGGCGACCCGGCCGGAGACGGCGTCCGACGTGCCGGCGGGCACGGAGACCAGATCCTCCGGCCGCAGCGCCAAAGTGGCGGGGCCGTCCGGCAGGTCGCAGGGGATCGTCAGACCGTGCCAGCGCAGCCGCCCGGCCTCCACCCGCGCCTCGGCCAGGGTCATGGTGCCGATGAAGCCGGCGACGAACTCGGTCTCGGGCCGGGCATAGATCTCGCCGGGCCGGCCGACCTGCTCGATCCGCCCGTCCTTCATCACCACGATGCGGTCGGCCAGCGTCATCGCCTCCTCCTGGTCGTGGGTGACGAAGACGGTGGTCAGGCCCAGGCGGCGCTGGATCGCCCGCACCTCCTCGCGCAGCCGCACCCGCAGATGGGCGTCGAGGGCGGAGAAGGGCTCGTCCATCAAGAGGATCTTCGGCTCCAGCACGACGCAACGGGCGATGGCGACGCGCTGCTGCTGGCCGCCGGACAGCTGGCCGGGATAGCGGTTGCCGTAGCCGGACAGGCCGACCAGATCCAGCACGCCGTCGACCCGGCGGTCGACCTCGCCGCGCGACAGCGGCCGCAGCCGCAGGCCGAAGGCGATGTTGCGCGACACGGTCATGTGCGGCCACAGCGCGTGGCTCTGGAACACCATGCCGGTCGGGCGGCGGTTCGGCGGCAGCGCGCCGATATCGGCGCCGTCGATCGCGACCCGGCCGTCGCTCGGCGTCTCGAAGCCGCCGATCATGCGCAGCACGGTCGACTTGCCGCAGCCGGACGGGCCGAGCAGGCAGACCAGCTCGCCGTCGCCGATCGCCAGCGACACGCGGTCGACCGCGGCGGTCTCGCCGAAGCGCTTGGTCAAACGGTCGAGCTCGAGCGTGGCCATGCGTTCCCTAGGCTCCGAGCCCGCGCGCAATGGTGCGGGCGCTGAGGATGTTGCGCGCGAACAGCAGCGCGACGAAGGACGGGACCCACAGCAGCACGGACAGCACCGCACCGTACTGGATCACCAGCTGGTTGTTGATCAGCGAGATCATCAGGATCGGCATGGTCCGCACCGTCGGCGCGCCGATCAGCCAGGCGCCCTCGGTCTCGTAGAAGGTGCCGACGAAGCTCAGCAGCAGGGCGGCGGCGATGGCCGGGCCGGCCTGCGGCAGGGTGACGTGCCAGAAGGTGCGGAACGGCCCGGCGCCGACGTCCCGGGCCGCCTCCTCCAGCCTGCGGTCGACGTTCTGGAAGGCGGCGACCGGGATCCAGATCATGAACAGCAGCGTGTTCAGCACCTGGATGATGGCGACGCCGGCGAAGGTGCCGACCAGGCCGAGCTGCAGGAAGATCGCGGCGATGGCGACGTAGAGGCCGAATTTCGGGAAGGCCTGGGTCGCCAGGAAGGACAGCAGGAGCAGCTGCTTGCCCGCGAAGTCGAGCCGGGCGAAGGCATAGGCGGCGGGCAGGCATATCGCGGCCGAGATCGCGGTCACGGTCACCGACAGCGCCAGCGAGGTGCGCAGCGCCGACCAGACATCGGCCCTGGCCAGGGTCATGCCCCAGAAGCGGAAGCCCCATTGCGTCGGCAGCAGGGCCGGGTAGCGCCAGGCCTCGGCGAAGGCCCACAGGAACACGGTGGCGATCGGCACGATGATCGCCACGCTCAGCACCGTCGCCAGCAGCGGGCCGGGCAGGCGGGGGAGGAGGCTCCGGGCCACGGTCATGAGGCCCCCCGGGCGCGCGACTTCGAGATCGCGCGGACATACAGCACGCCGACCGCGGCGCAGATCAGGAAGGTGACGACGGCCTGGGTCTGGGCCGCGACCGGGTCGCGCACGTCGCCGAAGGTGCGCTGCATGTACACGCCCATCATCTCCGGCGAGGCCGGGCCGAGCAGATAGGGCAGGGTGAAGGCGCCGAAGATGTTGAGGAACTCCAGCGCGAAGGCGATCAGCAGCGAGTTGCGGATCAGCGGCAGGATGATGCTGACCAGGATCCGGAACGGCCCGGCGCCGACGTCGCGCGCCGCCTCGATCGCCGGCAGCGGCACCTGGGCCAGGCCGGACAGCAGCACCAGCAGGGTCAGAGGCACGCCCTCCCACACCAGCCCGATCACCGGACCCCAGGGGCCGAGATAGGGCGAGACGTAGCCGCCGATGCCGAAGGCGGCGAGGATCGTGGCCAACAGGCCGTTCGGCCCGATCGAGCGGATCAGCGCATAGGCGACGATGATGCCGGGCACGAACAGCGGGAACACGGCGATGCCCTGCACCACCGCCGGCAGCCGCCCGCTGGCGAAGCGCAGATACACCGCCAGCGGCAGGCACAGGGCCAGCAGCAGCGCCGTCGCCACCGCCGTGGTCCACAGGGTGAATCCGAGATTGCGGCGGCTCTGCGGGTCGGCGAAGAAGTCGGCGTAGTTCGCCAGGGAGAACACACTGCGGCCGTCGACCTCGACCCGCAGCGTGGTCAGGACTGCCGACACCGCGGGCACCAGCACCAGCGCCACCACCAGCAGCACCGGCGCGGCCACTAGCAGCAGGCCAAGGGCCTGCCGCCGGATGACGCCTGCTCGCAGGGACGGGGCCGCCCCTTCGGTCACTTCGACCGGTCGACGTTGGGGGCGACGTTGCGATACCAGCCGTCATTCATCGCCGCTTCCCAGTCGCCGCCCGGATAGGTGGGGATCGAGGTCGGGATCACCGCGGCGAACTGCTGCTTCAGCTCGGCCGGCAGCTTGCCCCAGTCGACGCCGGGGAAGCCGCCGAGGTCCTTGACGACCGAGACCTGGATCTCGTCGGTCAGCAGGAAGTCGGCCAGGGCCAGGGCGGCGTCCTTGTGCGCCGCGTTGCTGGGCACGACCGCATCGGCGAAGCTGCCGCACAACGCCAGGTCCTGCAGCTGGAACAGCTTGACCGAGGGCGGTAGCACGCCCTGCGCGATGCCCTGCAGCGCCTGGTCCGACCAGGCCGGGATCATCGACACCGCGCCGCTGGCCAGCAGCTGCAGCGTCGGCGTGTTGCCGGCAGCATAGGCGCCGTTCTCGTACAGCGACGGCGCCAGGTCGTTCAGGATGGCCCAGGCTTTGGGCAGCCGCTCCTCCGCCGCCTGTTTCGAAAAGCCGGCGACCGTGAACAGCGCCGGGTCGCGGCCGTTGGCCTCGTGGATGGCGCGGACCACGAAGTTGCGGCCCGACCCGCCCTTGTCCGGCCGGCCGTAGATGAACTGGCCGGGATGGGCCTTGATCCAGGCCACCAGGCCGGGCCAGTCCTTCGGCAGCTCGGCCTCGGCCACCTTCTCCGAATCATAGGCCAGCACGACCTGCGAGCCACGATAGGGCAGGCCGTAGGGCGTCTCGATCGCCAGCGGGTTGACGCGGCCATAGCCGGGAACTGTGCCGGCGTCGAGGCGGACCCACAGCCCGGCCTCGATGCCGTCCTTGGGCAGCCGCGGGTCGTGCTGCTCGAAGAAGTCGACCTGCGGGTCGGCGCCAGCCTTCAGCGCCGCGAACRCCCGGTCGGCGATCGCCACGATGCCGCCGCTGCCGGCGCCGCGCGAGATCACGATGTTGATCTCGAAATCGGGATGCGCCGCCTCGAAGGCCGGCTTCAGGACATTGCTCCACCAGTCCGAGATGTTGGCGTCGCTGGCGGTGTAGACATCGATCCGCGTCGCGGCGGCGCGGGCCCGGCGCTGCGGCACCAGGGCGATGGCGCCGGCGGCGACGCCGGCCGAAAGAACCTGACGGCGATTGAGCATCCTGCCCCCCGAAGACGATCCCATGGCTTGTGGGTGCTGCCTTAGACACGAAGCATGACAGCGTGATGACAGCCGGGCCACCGCTTCGTGACGGCGCGGCGCCGCGATGCGCTATACCATGCGGCGTCCGCGACCTGCCGAGACCCCGATGCGCAGACTTCCCGCCCTGACCGCCATGAGGATCTTCGAGGTGGTCGGCCAGACCGGCAGCTTCACCCGGGCGGCGGAGCGGCTGAACCTGACGCAGAGCGCCGTCAGCCGGCAGGTGAAGCACCTGGAAGAACGGCTCGGTGCCGACCTGCTGGTCCGCCGCCACCACCGGCTGGAGCTGACCGCCGCCGGCGTGCAGCTGTTCGAGGCGCTGCAGCACGCCTTCCACGAGGTCGAGCTGGCGGTGCGCGGCATCGAGGAGAAGGGCAACCGCAACCGGCTGCGGATCAACGTGCCGCCGACCTTCGCCCGACGCTGGCTGATGCCGCGGCTGCCCGGCCTGCGCCGCGCCCATCCGGAGCTCGACATCAGCCTCGGCACCATGCTGTCGGACAGCCTGGCGGAGCGCGGCCTGCTGGATTGCGCCATCCGCTTCGGCGACGGCGAATGGCCGATGCTGAAGGCGACGCGGCTGATGACCGAGCGGCACATCGCCGTCTGCGCCCCGGCGCTGCTTCAGGGCATCGACCGCGACCGGCGGGCCGACCTGTCGCGCTTCACCTTCCTGCATGTCCTGGCCTCGGACGACCGGCGCTATCTGACCTGGCGGCACTGGCTGAACGCGGCCGGGCTGGACCAGGTCGACACTCGCGGCGGGCTGGAGTTCGATCTGCTGGACCTCGCCATCGAGGCCGCCTGCGACGGGCTGGGCGTCTCGGTGGTCGATCGCTTCATGGTCGAACGCGAGCTGGCTTCGGGCCGCCTGGTCCAGCTGCTCGATGTCGAGGTCGAGGGCCATGAATCCTACTGGCTGGTAACCCGGGCGGAGCCGGAGGACAGCGCCAATGTCGCCCTGTTTCGCGCCTGGCTCACGGCGGAGATCGCCGCCGTCGTGCCGGCCGGCTGACCTCGGCCGGTCACGGGGCCGCAGCCGCCTCGGCGGCGCGGCGCAGCAGCAGGTCGCGCTCGCGCCGGTTGCCGGCCTGTGCGGCGGCTGCCTCGAAAGCGGTGCGGGCTTCCCCATTGCGGCCGAGCTTGCGCAGCAGGTCGCCGCGGACGCTCGGCAGCAGATGATAGCTCCGCAGCGCCGGCTCGTCCGCCAGCCCGTCGACGATCGCCAGCGCCGCCTCCGGCCCCTGCGCCATGCCGACGGCCACGGCTCGGTTCAGCTCGATGACCGGCGACCGCGTCAGCGCCGCCAGGGTGGTGTAAAGCTCGACGATCCGCGGCCAATCGGTCTCGGTCGCAGTCCCCGCCTGGGCGTGGCAGGCGACGATCGCCGCCTGCAGGGCGTAGACGCCGCCGGCGCCGCCCAGCGCCTGGACGCGCCCGAGCGCCCGCATCCCGCGTCGGATCTGCAGTTGGTTCCACCGGCGGCGGTCCTGGTCCAGCAGCAGGATCGGGTCGCCCGCCGTATCGGTCCGCGCGGCCCGGCGCGACGCGTTCAGCTCCATCAGGGCCAGGAGCCCGTGCGCCTCCGGCTCCTGTGGCGCGATCGATGCCAGCACGCGGCCCAGGCGCAGCGCCTCGTCGCAGAGCTGCGGGCGCATCCAGTCTTCGCCGCGGGCGGCGGTGTAGCCTTCGTTGAAGATCAGGTAGACCACCTCGAGCACCGAGGACAGGCGTTGCGACAGCTCCTCGCCGCGCGGCGTCTCATAGGCCAGCCCGGACTCCGACAGGGTCCGCTTGGCCCGGACGATGCGCTGGGCCACGGTCGCCTCCGGCACCAGGAAGGCGCGGGCGATCTCCTCGGTCGTCAGGCCGCAGATCATCCGCAGCGCCAGGGCCGCGCGGGCCTGGCGCGGCAGCAGCGGGTGGCAGGCGGTGAAGACCAGCCGCAGCAGCTCGTCGCCGATGTCGTCGTCCAGGGCGGAATCGAAGTCGGGCATGGCCTGCTGCTCCTCCTCCAGGTCGCGGGCGATGACCTCATGCTTGCGGTCCAGCATCCGGCGGCGGCGCAGATGATCGAACGCCCGGCGCCTCGCCGCCGCCATCAGCCAGGCGCCGGGCCGTTCCGGCACGCCGGTCTCCGGCCAGCGCTCCAGCGCGGCGAGCAGCGCCTCCTGCGTCAGCTCCTCGGCCAGCGGCACGTCGCGCAGCATCCGGGCCAGGCTGGTGATCAGCAGGGGCTGCTCGATCCGCCACACGGCGAGGATCGCGCGGTGGGCGTCGGCGGCCGTCACGGCCGCCGCTCCCGCCCGCCCGCCGCCAGGGTCAAGCGGCGACCACCGGGTCGCAGTCGCTGGCGAAGGCGCGGACCTCGCAGGTGCCCTCCCAGCCCGGCATGAAGTCCTTGTGCAGCTGCATGAACTCGACCGCCGAGGCGACGGCCTCCTCTTTGCTGTGCAGCTCGAAGATCGCGTAGCCGCCGATCATCTCCTTGGCCTCGACGAAGGGGCCGTCGACGACGCTGAGCGCGCCGTCGGCGACGCTGACCCGCGCCCCGGTGGCGAGCGGCATCAGCCCGCCATTGTCGAGCATGCGGCCGCTCTTGATCTCGCGTTCGGCCAGTTTGCCCATGGCCTCCATCAGCTCCGGCGTCGGGGCCATGGTATGGGCGGACGTGACGATGAACATGAAGCGCATCCGAATTCTCCTCTGGGGCGGGCCGCGGACGCCGTCGCCGCCGAATTGTCCCGCCATTCAAGTCGACGAACCAGCCCCGCATGGATCGACAGCCGCCGCGGGAAAAAATGCGCCCGGCCGAAACATTCCCTTTCGGAATGCTCTGCCTGAGAACAACTCGTTTGCGCCCGGCCGGCCGCTGCGGCCAACTCGGCCATCGACTGCAGCGTGCCGGCGTCGGGACGATCTGGCCACGGCCGCCTCTGATCCGGCTCAGGCGAAAGGCCTCCGTATGAAGATCGCATCGCTCCAGACCCATATCGTCGCCGTTCCGCCGCCGCATGTCGGCGGCATGTACTGGATCTTCGTGCAGCTGAAGACCGATGACGGCATCGAGGGCGTCGGCGAGATCTACTCGACCGCCTTCCATCCCCAGGCGATGGTGCCGCTGATCGACGACGTGTTCGAGCGCCACCTGCTGAGCCACGACCCGCACCGGATCGAGCGGTTCTGGCGGTCGGCCTATTCCAGCGGCTTCACCCAGCGCCCCGACCCGACGATGATGGGCATCGTCTCGGGGCTGGAGATGGCCTGCTGGGACATCATCGGCAAGGCGGCCGGCCGGCCGGTCTACGACCTGCTGGGCGGGCTGGTGCACGAGAAGCTGCGCGCCTACACCTATCTCTACCCGAAGAATTCGGCCGGCGAGTTCGATTTCAACGACCCCGATCTGGCGGCCGAATGCGCCGTCGAGATGGTCAGGATGGGCTTCACCGGGGTGAAGTTCGACCCGGCTGGCCCCTACACCGCCTATTCCGGGCACCAGATCTCGCTCGGCGTGCTCGACCGCTGCGAGACCTTCTGCCGCAAGGTGCGCGAGGCGGTGGGCAGCAGTGCCGACCTCTTGTTCGGCACCCATGGCCAGATGGTGCCGTCCTCGGCCATCCGCCTGGCCAAGCGGCTGGAGAAATACGACCCGCTGTGGTTCGAGGAGCCGGTGCCGCCGGGGCAGGAGGCGGCGATGGCCGAGGTGGCGCGCGCGACCTCGATCCCGATCTCGACCGGCGAGCGGCTGTGCACGAAATACGAGTTCCAGCGGGTGCTGGAGCTCGGCGCCGCCTCGATCCTGCAGCCCGATATCGGCCGGGTCGGCGGCATCCTGGAGACCAAGAAGATCGCCAGCATGGCCGAGGCCTACTATGCCCAGCTGGCGCCGCACGTCTATTGCGGGCCGGTGGTCGCCGCCGCCAGCATCCAGGTCGGCGCCTGCTCGCCGAACTTCCTGATCCAGGAATCCATCCTCGATTACGGCGGCTTCCACGGCGAGATCCTGAAGAAGCCCCTGACCTTCGACGACGGCTACCTGATCCCGTCGCGCGAGCCGGGGCTGGGGGTGGAGCTGAACCTGGACGTGGTGGCGAAGCACTCGCCCTACACCGGCGACCGGCTGCACCTGCAGATGGCGCCCGAGCCCGCCGACGTGAAGCAGTTCGCCCCGGCCCGTGGCTGAGGCAGTTCTTGAAGGATCTGATCTGAAGTGATCCCCTCCATTCTGTCATGCCGGGGCTTGACCCGGGCATCCAGAGAATGCCGACGCTGCTCTGGGTGGCCCCTGGATTGCCGGGTCAAGCCCGGCAATGACAGTAAGGGTCGAGGCCGGTTCTCCACGATCCTCATCGCGGGCATGCAGCCGACATTCGGGACAATCGTCGCATGACCCACGACTACGTCATCGTCGGCGCCGGCTCGGCCGGCTGCATCCTGGCGGCGCGGCTGAGCGAGAGCGGCCGGCACAGCGTGCTGCTGCTCGAGGCCGGCGGCCGCGACGATTCCTTCTGGTTCCGCATCCCGGTCGGCTACGCCCGCAGCTACTACAACCCGCGGGTCAACTGGATGTATTGGTCGGAGCCGGAGGCGGCGCTGGACGGCCGCCGCATCTACGTCCCGCGCGGCAAGGTGCAGGGCGGATCGGGCTCGATCAACGCCATGGTGTTCGTGCGCGGCGCCGCGGCCGATTTCGACGATTGGGCCGCCGCCGGCAATCCCGGCTGGGCCTATGACGACGTGCTGCCGCAGTTCCGCCGGCTGGAGAGCCATGCCGGCGGCGCCTCGGACTGGCATGGCGGCGATGGGCCGATCCATGTCACGCCGATGCGCGGCGCCACCCATGCGGTGACCGATGCCTATCTCGCCGCCTGCCGCGAGCTGCAGTTGCCGGAGAACGGCGATTTCAACGGCGCGTCGATCGAGGGCGCCGGCGTCTACGACGTCAACACCCATGACGGCCGGCGGTCGTCTTCTAGCTTCGAGTATCTGCACCCGGCGCTGAGCCGCCGCAACCTGACGGTCGAGCGCGACACCCAGGCCCTGCGGGTGGTGCTGGACGAGACCGGCCGCGCCACCGGCGTCGAGATCCGGCAGGGGGCGGAGACCCGGATCGTCACGGCCCGGCGCGAGGTGATCCTGGCCGCCGGCGCGGTCGACACGCCGAAGCTGCTGCAGCTGTCCGGCATCGGCGACGGTACGCAGCTGGCCGGGGCCGGGGTGGCGGTGGCGCATCACCTGCCGGCGGTCGGCCGCAACCTGCAGGACCATCTCTGCGCCAGCTTCTACTACCGCTCGCGTGTGCCGACGCTGAACGGCCCCTTCGGCAGTCCGTGGGGCCAGGCCCGGCTGGGGCTGCAATACCTGCTGACCCGCAAGGGCCCCTTCGCCATGAGCGTCAACCAGGCGGGCGGCTTCTTCCGCGGCGCGCCGGGCGAGGCGCGGCCGAACATCCAGATGTATTTCAACCCGCTGTCCTACCGCATCCCCGACAGCCCGAAGGCCGGGCTGAAGCCGGAGCCCTATCCGGGCTTCCTGCTGGCCTTCAACTCATGCCGGCCGACCAGCCGGGGCGAGATCGCCATCGCCTCGCCCGACCCGGCGGCGGCGGCGAAGATCCGGCCGAACTACCTGTCCACCGATCGCGACATCGAGGAGGTGCTGCAGGCCAGCCGGCTGGCGCGCCGGATGATGGCGGCGCCGAGCCTGGCCGCAATCACGGTGGAGGAGATGCCGCCCTCCGCCGGGGCCGAGAGCGACGACGCGCTGCTGGACTGGTTCCGGGCGAACAGCGGCTCGATCTACCATCTGTGCGGCAGCTGCGCGATGGGGCCGGACGCGACGACTTCGGTGGTCGACGCCCGGCTGCGGGTGCACGGGGTGCCGGGCCTGCGCGTGGTCGACGCCTCGGTCTTCCCCAACATCACCGCCGGCAACATCAACGCCCCGACCATGATGGTGGCGGAAAAGGGCGCCGCGATGATCCTGGCGGATGCGGGGTCATAATGGGGACGCAGCTCCTTTGCGTTGCCTCTCCCGCCTGGCGGGAGAGGTCGGGCGTCCGCAGGACGACCGGGTGAGGGTTGGTCCGGGCCTCGACAAAGGGCCCTCACCCGGAGCCGCTTCGCGTCTCCGACCTCTCCCGTAAACGGGAGAGGCAACGCGTCACTGGGTCACACGAGCGGCAGCCCGACATAGTTTTCGGCCAGCACGGTCTGGGCGGCTCGGGAGGCGCGGATGTACTCCAGCTCGGCCCGCTGCAGCCGGCGCTCCAGCGGCCCGGTGTCGGGGAAGCGGTGGGTCAGGCCGGTGAACCACCAGGAGAAGCGCTCCGCCTTCCATATCCTGGCCAGGGCGCGGGCCGAATAGCCATCGATCCCGGCGGCCGAGCGCTCGGCATAGAATTCGCCGAAGGCCTCGGCCAGCATGGCCACGTCGGATACCGCCAGGTTCAGCCCCTTGGCCCCGGTCGGCGGCACGATATGGGCGGCGTCGCCGGCCAGGACCAGCCGGCCGTGGCGCATCGGCTCGGACACGAAGCTGCGCAGCGGCGCGATGCTCTTCTCGAGGGCCGGGCCACGCACCACCGCCGCCTGGGGGCCCAGGCGCAGGCAGATCTCGTTCCAGAACCGGTCGTCTGGCCAGTCCTCGATCCGGTCGTCCAGCGGGCATTGCACATAGTAGCGGCTGCGTCTGGCCGACCGCATGCTGGCCAAAGCGAAGCCGCGCTCGTGATTGGCGTAGATCAGCTCGTGATGGGCCGGCGGCACCTCGGCCAGCACGCCGAGCCAGCCGAAGGGATAGACCCGTTCGAACTCCCGCCGTACCCCGTCCGGAATGCAGCGGCGGCTGATGCCGTGGAAGCCGTCGCAGCCGGCGATGAAGTCGCAGTCCAGGCGCTGCTCCGTGCCGTCTTGGCGCCAGGTGACGGAAGGGTGGTCGCTGTCGATACCGTGCAGCGCCACATCCCCGGCCTCGAACGCCACCGGCAGGTCCCGCGCCGCGGCGCCGTCGAACAGGTCGCGCATCACCTCCTGCTGGCCGTAGACCGTGATGCAGGACCCGGTCAGGGCCTGCATGTCGATGCGGAAGATCTCGCCGTCGACCGCCAGGTTGGTGCCGGCATGGGGCAGCCCCTCGCGGCGCAGCCGCTCGGCCAGGCCGAGCCGGTCCAGCAGGTCGACCGTGCCCTGCTCCAGCACCCCGGCACGGACCCGGCCCTCGACATAGTCGCGGCTGCGGCGCTCGACCACCACGGCATCGATGCCGGCGCGGTGCAGCAGATGGGCCAGGACCATCCCGGCCGGTCCGGCGCCGATGATCGCGATCTGGGTGCGCATGGGCCCTCCCGGAGCCTGTCCTTCTCGGAAAAGGCTAGGCGCAGCGGCGCGGAAAGCCATGGACGCGGCATCGGAAAACTTGGACAGTTCTTCCCGTGCGCTTGGGACGATCAGGAGGCAGGAACCCGTGCAAGCACCTGCGATTCCGAACTTCTTCCTCTATGGCGAGGCGCCGCGGACGGTCGACGACCGGTTCCTGCACTTGGAGGCGCTGGAAGATCGCAGCCGGCCGAGCGGGTGGACCATCCGGGCTCACGCCCATGCCAACCTGAACCATATTTTCCACTTCACCCGCGGTGGCGGCATCGCCCGGGCCGAGGGCCAGTCGATCCGGCTGCAGGCTTCCTGCCTGCTGCTGATGCCGGCGGGGGTGGTGCACGGCTTCGACTTCGAGCCGGAGACGGTCGGCTCCGTCCTGACCGTGTCGGACGCCACCCTGCGCGAGCTGATGCGACGGGAGCCGGAGTTCCGGCCGCTCTTTGCGGCGCCGGCCGTGATCCCGGTCGTCGATCAGGGCTTCATCCTGGCCAGCCTCGGCCGGCTGTCGCGCGAGCTGGCCTGGCTTGCGCCCGGCCGCGCCGCGGCGGTCGAGGCGCTGCTGGTCGGCATCCTGGTCGAGGTGCTGCGCTTGGCGCCGCAGGCCGGGGGCGGGGAGACGGCAGCGCCAGGCCCGCAGGCCTTACTGGTGGCCCGGTTCCGTGAACGGATCGAGCAGCGCTACCGCGCCCATGACGAGGTCGAGGACTATGCCCGGGCGCTGGCGGTCAGCCCGAAGCGGCTCTGGGCCGCCTGCCGCCGGGTGGCGGGCGCGCCGCCGGCCCGGCTGATCCAGGACCGGCTGCTGCTCGAGGCCAAGCGCCTGCTGCTCTACACCAATGTCTCGGTGGCCGAGGCGGCCTACACCCTCGGCTTCAGCGACCCGGCCTATTTCTCGCGGCTGTTCACCAAGGAGACCGGCCGGTCGCCGCGCGCCTTCCGCCGCGGCGGCGACGGCCGGATCGTACGAGATCAGGTCAGCGCGTCGACCACGCCCCCATCCACCCGCAAGGCAGCGCCATTGGTCGCCGAGGCTTGGGCCGAGACGGCATAGATCACCATGTTGGCGACCTCCTCCGGCRTCGCCATGCGGCCGATGATCGAGGTCGGGCGGTGGGTGCGGACGAACTCGGTCCCGGTCTCGTCGATCGACTTGCCGGACTCCTCCGCCATCCCGCGCAGGAATTCCTTGACCCCGTCCGTCATGGTCGGGCCGGGCAGCACCGAGTTGACGGTGACACCAGTGTTCCGGGTCAGCTTGGCAAGGCCGCGGGCGATCGAGATCTGCGCCGTCTTGCTGAAGCCGTAATGCACCATCTCGACCGGGATGTTCAGGCCGGACTCGGATGAGATGAACACCACCCGGCCCCAGTCCCGCGCCAGCATGCCCTTCAGATAGGCGCGCGACAGCCGCACGCCGGACATGACGTTGACCTCGAAGAACCGGGTCCAGTCCTCGTCCGGGATGTCGAAGAAGTCCTTCATCTCGAAGATGCCGACATTGTTGACCAGGATGTCGACCTCCGGCACCGCCGCCAGCAGATCGGCGCAGCCTGCGGCGGTCGAGACGTCGGCCGCGGCGGCGCGCAACGCGGCGCCGGGCACGGCCTGCCCGATCCGCTCGATCGCCTCCGCCACCGCGGCGGGCTTGCGGCCGTTCACGATCACTTCGGCGCCGGCGGCCGCGAGGCCCTGGGCGATGGCGAAGCCGATGCCGGTGGTCGAGCCGGTGACGAGGGCGGATTTGCCCGACAGGTCGATCTTCATCTGCTGTCTCCGCGGTCTTGCCGCATGACGGAAGGAGGGAAGCGGCGGCATCCGGCCGGCGCCCATTCTTCGATATAGGCAGGCACGGCGGCGGTGTCAGGGTGGGGCTGCCATGCCTTGCCACTGAGCGCCAAGGCTGCTCAACTCGCAAGCGTCCGGCCGACCCACGGCCGCGCTCCCGAGATGATGGACCTCCGATGACCGAGCCTGCGCCGATCCCTGTCTTCGACGGGCACAACGATGTCCTGCTGCGCCTGCTGAAATCCCATGCCGGCTCGGCCGAAACCGCCTTCATCGAGGGCACGGCGACCGGCCATCTCGACCTGCCGCGGGCGCGCCGCGGCGGCTTCGTCGGCGGCATGTTCGCGATTTTCCCGCCGCCGGTGCAGGGCTCCGGCAGTCCGATCGACCGGATGAAGGGCGGCAGTTACACCGTGCCCCTGCCGGCGGAGCTGGGGTTGGCCGACGCCCAGGCCTCGACCATCGCGATGGCCTCGATCCTGCTGCGGCTCGAGCGTGCCGGTGGCCTCAGCGTCTGCCGCAGCGTCGCCGAGATCCGCGCCGCGATCGCCAGGGATTCGCTGGCCACGGTGTTCCACATCGAGGGCTGCGAGGCGATCGACACCGATTTCCGCATGCTCGATCTGCTCTACGCCGCCGGCCTCCGCTCGCTCGGCATCGTCTGGAGCCGGCCGAACGCCTTCGGCCACGGCGTGCCCTTCACCTTCCCGAGCACGCCGGACACCGGCCCGGGCCTGACCGATGCCGGCCGCGAGCTGGTGCGGGTGTGCAACGAGCGCCGCATCCTGATCGACCTCTCGCATCTCAACGAGAAGGGCTTCTGGGACGTGGCGGAGCTGTCGACGGCGCCGCTGGTCGCGACCCATTCCAACGCCCATTCGGTCTGCCCGCATGCGCGCAACCTGACCGACCGGCAGCTCGATGCCATCCGTGAGAGCCGCGGCATGGTCGGCCTGAACTTCGCCACCGCCTTCCTGCGGCCGGACGGGTCGATGAATGCCGACACCGATCTCGAGGTCATGATCCGGCACCTCGATGCGCTGATCGAGCGGTTGGGCGAGGACGGCGTCGGCATGGGCTCCGACTATGACGGCGCCACCGTGCCGGCGGCGATCAAGGATGCGGCCGGGCTGCCGCGGCTGTTCGAGGCGCTGCGCGCCCACGGCTATGACGACGCACTGCTGCGCAAGCTCGGCACCGAGAACTGGTTCGGGGTGCTGGAGCGGAGCTGGGGCGCATGACGGCAATCTCGGACGAACGGACCATCATGACTGTCGACGACGCGATCCGCGAGCTCGCGGAGGCGCCGGACGGCGTCCTGCCCGTGGACGCCATGACCTGGGCGCTGCAGCATTGGGACGAAGCCGGCCCCCGTTTCGTCGAGCTGCTGGAGCGCTGTGCCGATGGCCGCGTCTGGTCGGAGGGCATGGAAGATGCACTCTTCTTCATCTTCCACCTGCTGGCGGAGATGCAGGAGACGCGCGCCTTTCCGGCTCTCTGCCGCCTAGCCCGCGACAGCGAGGCGATCGAGCTGGTTCTCGGGGATGCAATCGCCGAGACGCTCAACCAGATCCTGATCAGCACCTTTGACGGCAATGCGGCGCTGCTAAAGGCCGTGATCGAGGACGCCGCGGCCGACGAGTTCGTGCGCGAGGCGGCGTTCGATGCCCTGGCCTGGCACTGCCGCGAGGGCGCGATCTCCGACGAAGAGATGCGGGCCTATCTGCTGCATCTCCACGAGCAGATCCAGCCGGACGAGAACATGGTCTGGCTCGGCTGGGTGAACGCGGTCTCGAGCCTGGGCTATGAGGACCTGGCGGACAAGGCGGAGCGGCTGGTCGAAGAGTTCTTCCTGCATATCATGGGCGTCGGCGACTTCCGCGACGATCTCCGCCAGACCCGCCAAGACCCCGATCGGATGGTGCGCTTCACCGCCAACCACATCGGTCCGTTCAGGGACGCGGTCGGCACCCTGTCGACCTGGCACGGCTTCTCGGAGGAGTACCGGGCGCAGCTGGCGAGAGGGGACGAGCCGGACGATGAGATCGGCGACCTGGACGATCCGCTGGTCCCCCGTGGATGGCCGTCCATTGCGTTCGGCGAGCCCGCGGTCAATCCGGTGCGGGATGTCGGCCGCAATGACCCGTGCCCCTGCGGCAGCGGCAAGAAATACAAGAAGTGCTGCCTGGGGAAGGAGGCGGGTTGACCTCGCTCTCTGAGTCCGGGCCGCTCGATCGGTGCCGGGTCTGGGGGCCGGTCAGAGCGCCGGCCGGTCCTCGCTCCGGCCGGCCAGCACCGGCGTGTCGGTCGGCCGGTACTGGCCGATCAGCATCGCCGCCTGGGTCCGCAGCGCATCGCTGAGCTGCGGCGCGCCGCATCCCATCTCGTCGGTCACCCGAAACAGCAGCCCTTCGATGGTGTCGAGATGCTTCGTCCGCAGCGTGCCGGCGACATGCGCCTCGCGGCGCTTCGTGTCGAGCAACGTGTCGTAGAGCGCGTCGAGATGCTCGACCAGCGTGGCGGCGGCGGCGATCGACGCCTCGCCGCCCTCGGTCGAGGTGAAGCGGATCGGTGGAACGATGCGCGTCGGCCGATCCATGCTGGGCCTCCCGGAAATCAAGCATCCACGATCCCTTGGATCGGGATGTTTGGCAACTCCGAAGCAGACCCTTTCAGATAATTTATCCTACGGATTTTCCAGGGATTTTAATGGCTATCGAGATATCGCGTCTGGAAGGCGGAGAGGTCGTGCCGGAAGCTGGCAAGACTGTAGTCTCCGGTCTCCGGGGGAGGGTCTCGGTCCTGCAGGATCGCGTGCAGAATGCATTCCTGAGTCCGCCCCAGGCTGCCCTGCCGCGCCGCCACCATCGCCAGGGAGATCCAGCACGTCTCCTCCGGGCTGGGCGGAAATCCGTCCTCCCAGTTCTGGCCCTGGATGCGGAACCAGAAATGCAGCGTCTGCGCGAGGCTCTGGCCGTCGTTCGTCATTCGCTCTGCCGTCAGCATGATCTTCACAAAAGACACAGGGCGGCGATTTGTTCCGGCGTTCGGCAATAACCTGGCAAGCGGGAGAGCCAATACAGGGGGGGCGAGCCCCGCCGCCTCAGGCTACGGCGGACTGCAGCGCCTGCTCCAGATCGGCGATCAGCTCGGCCGGGTCCTCGATGCCGGCGGACAGGCGCAGCAGGTCGTCCGGCACCGGGCTGGTCGGGCCCTCGACGCTGGCGCGGTGCTCGATCAGGCTCTCGACCCCGCCCAACGAGGTGGCGCGCTTCCACAGTTCGACACTCGCCGCCGTGGCGATCGCGGCCTGGACGCCGGCCTTGACGCGAACCGACAGCATGCCGCCGAAGCCGCCCTGCATCTGCCGGGCGGCGACCGCATGGCCTGGCGCGTCGTCCAGGCCGGGATACAGCACGGCCGAGACCAGGTCGCGCCCACGGAAATGCTCGGCAATCGCCAGCGCTGTGGCCGAGGCCTGGCGCACCCGCGGCACCAGCGTGCGCATGCCGCGCAGCAGCAGCCAAGCCTCGAACGGGCCCAGCACAGCGCCGTTCTGGGCGCGGATGCGCTTGATCCGCTGCCAGGTCTCGTCGTCGCGGGCGGTGGCCAGCGCCCCGGCGATGACGTCTGAATGACCATTCAGGTATTTGGTGGCCGAATGCATCACCAGGTCGGCGCCCAGCGCCAGCGGCCGGGTCAGCACCGGCGTCGCCACCGTGGAATCGACCGCCACCCGGGCGCCGGCCGCATGCGCCACCTCGGCCACCGCGGCGATGTCGGTCACGGTCCACAGCGGGTTGGCCGGCGTCTCCAGCCACACCAGCTTCGTCTCGCCCGGGCGCAGTGCCGTGCGGACGGCGTCGATGTCGCCGGTTTCGACCAGCTCGACCTTCAGCCCCCAGCGGGTGGCCTCGGTCAGCAGCCAGTTGCGCAGCGACCAGTACATCACCTTCGGCGCCAGCACATGGTCGCCCGGCGCCAGCGCCAGGAACACCGCGGTCGCCGCGGCCATGCCGGACGCGAAGACAGCGGCGCCCTCGGCCCCCTCCAGCGCCGCCAGCACCGCCTCGGCCTGGTCGTAGCTCGGGTTGTTGTCCCGAGCGTAGATCCGGCCGGACCGGTACTGGTTGTCCGGGTCGCGGATATAGGTGGAGGAGGGGTGGATCGCCGGTGTGACCGCCTTGGTCACCGGGTCGACCCAGCCCAGCGCCTGGGCCGCGATGCTGGCGGCCGAAAGCTTGCTCTTGTCCATCGCGCCGCCCCCCGAGCGGTGTCAGGCCGCCGCGAAGACGCGGGCGAAGATGTCGTCGACGTGCTTGGTGTAGAAATCATAGCTGAAGGCGTGCGCCAAATCCTCGCGCGGGATCGTGACCTCCGGGTCGGCGGCCAGGCGGTCGAGGAAGCTGCCGCCCTCGTGCCACACCTTCATCGCATTGCGCTGGACCAGGGTGTAGGCGGCCTCGCGGCTGATTCCGGCCTGGGTCAGGGCCAGCAGCACGCGCTGCGAGAACACCAGGCCGCCGAGCGATTCCAGATTGGCCTTCATCCGCTCCGGATAGATCAGCAGCTTGTCGACCACGCCGGTCAGGCGCGACAGGGCGAAGTCCAGGGTGACGGTGGCATCGGGGGCCTGCATCCGCTCGACCGAGGAATGGCTGATGTCGCGCTCATGCCACAGCGCCACATTCTCCAGCGCCGGGATCACCGCGGCGCGCACCAGCCGGGCCAGGCCGGTCAGGTTCTCGGTCAGCACCGGGTTGCGCTTGTGCGGCATTGCCGACGAGCCCTTCTGGCCCGGGTGGAAGAACTCCTCCGCCTCGCGCACCTCGGTGCGCTGCAGGTGCCGGATCTCGATGGCGAGGTGCTCGATCGAGGAGGCGACGACGCCGAACACCGAGAACACCATGGCGTGGCGGTCGCGCGGGATCACCTGGGTCGACACCGGCTCGACCTGCAGCCCCAGCTTGTCGGCGACATAGCGCTCGACGAAGGGGTCGACCGAGGCGAAGGTGCCGACCGGGCCGGAGATGGCGCAGGTGGCGATCTCGCGCCGGGCCTGCACCAGCCGGTCGCGATTGCGGCGGAAGGCGGCCCAGTGGCCGGCCAGCTTCAGGCCGAAGGTGGTCGGCTCGGCGTGGATGCCGTGGCTGCGGCCGACGGTCAGGGTGTGCCTGTGCTCCTCCGCCCGCCGCTGCAGCGCCGCCAGCAGCCCGTCGACATCGGCGATCAGCAGGTCGATCGCCTGGGACAGCTGGATCGACAGCGTGGTGTCCAGGACGTCGGACGAGGTCATGCCCTGGTGCACGAAGCGCGCTTCGGGCCCGACATATTCGGCCAGGTTGGTCAGGAAGGCGATGACATCGTGCCGGGTCTCGCGCTCGATCTCGTCGATCCGGTCGACGTTGAAGTTGCCGCGCTCGCGCACCGCCTTGACCGCCGTCTCCGGCACGATGCCCAGCTGCGCCATCGCCTCCAGCGCCGCGACCTCGATGTCCAGCCAGATCCGGTACTTGTTCTCCGGCTCCCAGATCCGGGTCATCTCGGGGCGGCTGTAGCGGGGGATCATCGGCGTGGTCCAGATGCGAGGCAGGGAAGGGATGGCACAGTCGAGGGAAGGACCGGCCTCCCTTTCTTTGTCATTGCCGGGCTTGACCCGGCAATCCAGAAGATGTCGATAGCCTCTGGATGCCCGGGTCAAGCCCGGGCATGACAGGTGAGAGAGATCCGACCCATCCTGATGTTCTGCGGCCGGATATAGCAGCAACGGCCGGCACGGCGGAAGCGCGCGGCCCTGCCGAGGGCGCATGCCGCCGCTGCGCCGAGTGGAATTGGACTGCCTGGATTCGGCCGATTGGTCCTGGCGGCCAGTCCGATTCATCGCCATCTGTCCGGCACCACACTGCTGCCCAGGCCACCGCCATGTATGTCCCGCCCGCCTTCCGGGAAGACCGGATCGAGATCCTGCACGCCGCCATCCGCGAGGCCGGCCTAGCCACGCTGGTCAGCCTCGGCGCCGACGGGCTGGTCGCCAGCCATGTGCCGATGCTGCTGGACCCGGAGGCCGGGCCGAGCGGCACGCTGTATGGCCATCTCGCCAAGGCCAATCCGCATGCCGCCGGCGGCGTGGCGGGGGTGGAGGCGCTGGCGATCTTCCAGGGGCCGGACGCCTATATCACCCCGTCCTGGTACGAGACCAAGCGCCAGACCGGCAAGGTGGTGCCGACCTGGAACTACGTCGCCATCCATGCCAGCGGGCCGCTGGAGATGTTCGACGATTCCGACCGGCTGCTCGACCTGGTGACCCGCCTGACCCGGCGGCATGAGGGCGGCCGGGCCGCGCCCTGGGCGGTGGCCGATGCCCCCGCCGATTTCGTCCGTGGCCAGCTCAAGGGCATCGTCGGCTTCGCCCTGCCGATCGCGCGGCTGGAGGGCAAGTGGAAGATGAGCCAGAACCGTCCCGCCGCCGACCGCGCCGGCGTGGTCGAAGGGCTGCGCGGCGAGGGGCGGGGCGAGGTCGCGGCGCTGGTGCCGGAAGGCTGACTCCCAGCGACACCCTGGCCCTTGCTCGCCGCACCGCAATATCGGACGGTGAGACAAGTCTCACGGCGAGGGGATCATCATGGCCGAAGCGCGTCACCGCGTGGTCGTCATSGGCGCCGGCTTCGGCGGGCTGCAGGCGGTGCTCCGTCTCAAGGGAGCGCCGGTCGACATCACCCTGATCGACCGCCGCAACCACCATCTGTTCCAGCCGCTGCTGTACCAGGTCGCCACCGCATCGCTGGCGCCGTCGGAGATCGCCTGGCCGATCCGCCACCTGGTGGCGCGGCGGCCGGAGGTGCGGACCATCCTGGGCGAGGTCACCGGGGTCGACATGGCCGGCCGGCAGGTGCATCTGGGCGACGAGCGGGTGCCCTACGACACGCTGCTGGTCGCGACCGGCGCCCGCCACGCCTATTTCGGCCATGACGACTGGGAACCCTTCGCCCCCGGGCTGAAGGATATCGACGACGCCACCGCGATCCGCCGCCGCATCCTGACGGCGTTCGAGCGGGCGGAGACCGAGACCGACCCCGCGGCGCGCCGGGCGCTGCTGACCTTCGTTGTCGTCGGTGGCGGGCCGACCGGGGTGGAGATCGCCGGGACCATCGCCGAGCTGGCGCACCACACCATGGTCCGGGATTTCCGCGCCTTGAATCCGAAGGAGGCGCGCATCCTGCTGGTCGAGGCCGGGCCGCGGGTGCTGCCGGCCTTTCCGGAGGACCTGTCGGCCTATGCGAAGACGGCGCTGGAGCGGCTGGGGGCCGAGATCCTCACCGGCCACGCCGTGACCGCCTGCGACGCCGACGGCGTGATGCTGGGGACGGATCGGGTCCCGGCCAAGACCATCATCTGGGCCGCCGGCGTCCAGGCCTCCCCCGCCGCGATCTGGCTGGGGGCGGAGGCCGACCGCGCCGGCAGGGTGATGGTCGCTCCCGACCTGACCCTGCCGGGCCATCCCGAGATCTTCGTGGTCGGCGACACCGCCCGGCTCGACGCCTGGAACGGCCAGGCGCTGCCTGGCATCGCTCCGGCCGCCAAGCAGCAGGGCCAGCACGTCGCCGACACCATCCGGGCCCGTCTGGAGGGCAAGGCGGAAGTGCGCCCGTTCCGCTACAAGCACGCCGGCAGCCTGGCGACGATCGGCAAGCGCGCCGCGGTGATCGATTTCGGCTGGATCAAGCTGCGCGGCTGGCTGGCATGGTGGATCTGGGGCTTCGCCCACATCTACTTCCTGATCGGGCTGCGCAACCGCCTGACCGTGGCGCTGAGCTGGCTGTGGATCTACACCACCGGCCAGCGCAGCGCCCGGCTGATCACCGGCCGCGGGCGGGAGGAGTAGGCGCGGGGGCCACACGTGCGGCCTCTCCCGCTCGCGAGACCTTTTCACAATTCTTAACATCGTCATTGCGAGCGCAGCGAAGCAATCCAGGGGCCGCTCGCACCGGCCCCTGGATTGCTTCGTCGGCTTCGCCTCCTCGCAATGACGGCGAGGGATGGATGTTGTGAAAGGTTCCGTCTGACAGAAGAGGCTCCGGCGTAGACAGCGGGGCCGTTTCGATATCAGTTCGTCCTCGCTGATCGGGACACTCCACTGTCCCTGCGGCGCCACTCGCTCACCGACAGCCATGCCGCCGAAACCAGGAAGTAGGCTGCGCCCACGGCAGCATAGCCGGCGATGGCGGTGATCGACGGCGGCGCCGGCATCCGCGCCTGCACGATGAAGAACGCGCCGGCCAGTGCCGATTGGCCGCCGCTCAGGATCATCGCCCACTGGGCGCCGGAGCTCGTCCAGCGGCGAACCGCGGTGCCGAGCTGCAGCAATCCGGAGAGTATGGCCCAAACGCCGAACACCCCGAGCACCGCGTTCATGCTCATCTGCAGGGTCACGGCGACGGCAACGGCGGTGATCAGGCTGACGATGACGTTGACGGCCTGCGTGCGGTTCCGGCCCAGCCCACCGCTTCGCGACGCATCGGCAAAGTTCGCCAGGGCATCCCATGCGGGGTAGGCGATCAGCAGAACTGCCGAGATCGACGATGTCTGCTGTCCCAGGGTGAACGCCGCGGCCACCCACAGGACGGAAAACGCCGCCCGGGCGAAGTAGTAGAGCCGCAGCCATCGCTCCTGAGCACTAGTGAGATTCATAGGTTGGTCGGTCATCGAACGTCCTTTCGACTGCGGGTGGGCTTCGAGGGAGTTCCCTCAAAGCGGGTAAGTTATCTACCGACTAGTTGGTAGTCTCGATGCGCGGTTTTTGCCCCGGCTGGGCAGCGCGCCGCGAGATGCCGATGGCGGGCGGGCCGCCCGGGAGGATCAGGGTCGGGCGGACAGCCGGTCGAGCAGGGGAGCCGTGACGATGGCGAACATCTTCGGGTCGCCATAGGCCCGGGCGGACAGCATCGCTCCATGGACGGTCGCCATGAACGCTTCCGCCTCCACGGAGGGCGCGCTCGTGAGGTGAAGGCGACCCTGCTGCACCCCGCGTTCGAGCACCGAAGTCAGCCACGCGGACAGGAACCGGAAATGCGCCTTCACTTCAAATGCCACCGCTTCCGGCAGCATGGGAAGCTCGC
Organism: Inquilinus sp. YAF38; assembly: GCF_052113205.1. NCBI lineage: Bacteria > Pseudomonadati > Pseudomonadota > Alphaproteobacteria > Rhodospirillales > Rhodospirillaceae > Inquilinus > Inquilinus sp. YAF38. The sequence goes on from NZ_JBFRCU010000027.1 coordinate 74,156, forward strand.
TCGCGAGAAGGGCGCAGACACAGAACGACAGGCTCGCATCCGTGATGCATCTCTCCCAGAATCCCAGATAGGCCCGGAGTTGCTCTGCCGGATCGGAGACATGGCCTTCGAGTTGTGCCAATCCCGCCTCGGCTTCTTCGCGGTAGCGGGAGACGAGCGTGCGGACCAGATCGGCCTTGCTCGGGAAATGATGATGGATGCTGGGCTTGCGAATGCCGACCACATTGGCGATGTCGGCATAGCTGAAGCCGTTGTAGCCGCCGGCGACGATCAGGGACCGCGCGCAGGCCAGGATATCGTCGGCGGTGGAAGAAGCATTTCCCATAAGGGCTGTCTACCTTCTAGTAGGTAGTTAGTCAAGGGCAATGAACGGCTCGAATGGCGCCGCGTCCCCGGCCATATTGTGATCCGGATGGGGAAGGGGGCGACCATGGGATATCCGATCGAAGGCACGGCGCTGATCCGCGCGCCGTCCAATCTGGGACTGCGGCCGCTGCGGCCGGAGCACGAGCCGGGGACTTGGCGGGCGCCGCAGGTGCTGACCGAGGCCGGGCTGGCGGCGCGGCTGGCGCCGGCGCGGAGTGTCGACTTGGCGCGGCCGCGCTACAGCACCGAACCGCAGCCCGGCACCGTGCTGCGCAACGGCCCGTCGATCCGGCGCTTCAATGAAGCGGTCGCCGACGCGGTCGACGGCGCGCTGCGCGACCGGCTGTTCCCGCTGGTGGTCGGCGGCGACTGCTCGATCCTGATCGGCGCCCTGGCCGGCGGGCGGCGGCACAGCGAACTGGCGCTGGTCCATCTCGACGGCCACAGCGATTTCCGCCATCCCGGCAACTACGAGGATTTCCCGCTGCATTCGGCCGCCGGCATGGATCTGGCGCTGGCGATCGGCCTGGGCGACCCGCTGATGCTGTGCTGGGACGGCGCGCCGGACCCGCTGGTGCCGGCCGAGCGGGCGATCCAGATCGGCGAGCGCGAAGGGCGGGATCCCGACTGGGGCTGGGAGGACATCGCCGACACCGCGATCACCCGGATCGACATGTTCGAGCTGCTGGAGAAGGGTGTGGCGGCGGCGCTGAATCGCAGCTTCGCAGTGCTGGACCGGACGCCGGAGATCCCGTTCTGGGTCCATCTCGACGTCGACATCCTTGACCAGACGGTGATGCCTGCGGTGGATTCGCCCGGCAGCCCGGGTCTGGACTATGCCGGCCTGGCGGCGCTGCTGCGCGGCTTCGTGGCCTCGCCGCGTTGCCTCGGCCTCACCACCACCATCTACGACCCCGACCTGGACCCGGATGGCGCCTATGCCCGTGGCTTGGTGGAGATGCTGGCGGACGGGCTGGCGCCGTTGACAGCCGTCCGCCGTCGCTGAGGAGCTTGGCCCTATGGACATGTCGGCGCCTGACCAGGGCCTGCGGCGGGCCGTTCGCACGGTCGCCCTCCTCAATCTCGCCTATTTCGGAGTCGAGTTCGCGGTCGCGCTCGCCATCGGCTCGGTATCGCTCTTCGCCGACAGCATCGATTTCCTGGAGGACGCGTCGGTCAATCTCCTGATCCTCGCGGCGCTGGGATGGACGGCGCGCCGCCGCGCCAGGGTCGGGATGGTGCTGGCCGGGATCATCCTCGTTCCCGGCTTGGCGACGCTGTGGACCGCCTGGGACAAATTCGCGGCCCCGATGCCGCCGGAGCCGCTGGCGCTGTCGCTGACCGGCTTGGGCGCGCTCGTGGTCAACCTCTGCTGCGCCCTGATGCTCGCCCGCTTCCGGTGCCACAGCGGCAGCCTGACGAAGGCGGCGTTCCTCTCGGCGCGCAACGATGCCTTCGCCAATGTCGCGATCATCGCCGCCGGCCTGCTCACGGCCTATACGCTGTCGGCCTGGCCCGACCTGATCGTCGGCCTCGGCATCGCGGCCATGAATGCCGACGCGGCGAGGGAGGTCTGGCAAGCCGCCCGCGAGGAGCATCGGGCGGCGGCCGGTTGAGCATGTCCGGCGCCGGGTGATTTCTGCGTGGGTTGGGTTCGCGGGCCGCGAACCCAACCCACGGAGCCGTCGGTCAGTAAGCCCGTGCCAGGATCGCGCGGTCGGTCGTTTCCGCTCCGGTGGCGGCGCAAGGGGCGGGACCTTCGCCCGGGACCAGGCAGCGGATGGTCACGCCGCTCTCGGCCAGCGCCGCCTCCTCGTCCTCCGATCCGCTCCAGGGCAGGCGGACGAAGCCGGCGCCGCTGCGGTAGCCGTCGGCGCCGCCGTCGCCGAGCAGGGCGCGGGCCTCGTCCAGGGTCGCCGCGTCGCGCAGGCGGGCGTCGCGATAGCTGCGGGCCTCGCCGAGGAGGGCGGTCTGGATCGCGGACAGTTGGCCGGGCAGGGCGGCGATGAACGCCTCCAGCCCGGTCTCGGCCTTGCCGTCCTGCAGCCGGTCGCGGCGCCAGGTGGTGATCCGGCCGGCGGCGAGGTCCCGGGCGCCGAGTTCGACGATCACCGGCACGCCCTTGCGCACCCAGTCCCAGCGCTTGGCCGAGCCGCTGCCGGGGCGCCGGTCGATCGTGGCGCGCACGGCCTCGCCCCGCCAGGACTCTCGTCGGAGTCGTCCGGCGATCTCATCGCAGCGGGCCAGCACGGCGGCATCCTCGGGCGTGCCGCGCAGCACGGGCAAGATCGCCACCTGGTCGGGCGCCACCGCGGGCGGCAGGCGCAGCCCGTCGTCGTCGCTGTGGGTCATGATCAGGGCGCCGATCAGCCGGGTCGATGCCCCCCAGGAGGTGGTGTAAGGCAGCTTCACGGTGCCGTCCGCATCGGTGAAGCGGATGCCGGCGGCGCGGGCGAAGTTCTGGCCGAGGAAATGGGAGGTTCCGGATTGCAGGGCGCGGCCGTCCTGCATCATCGCCTCGATGCATAAAGTGGTGACGGCGCCGGGGAACTTCTCCCGCCGGGTCTTGCGGCCGGCGATCACGGGCAGCGCCAGGGCGTCCTCCGCCACCTCGCGATAGATGCCCAGCATGCGCGCGGTCTCCTCGACCGCCTCGGCCTCGGTGGCATGGGCGGTGTGCCCCTCCTGCCAGAGGAATTCGGAGGTGCGCAGGAAGATGCGGGGCCGCTTCTCCCAGCGCACCACATTGGCCCATTGGTTGATCAGCACGGGCAGGTCGCGATGCGACTGGATCCAGCGCGAGAACGCCTCGCCGACGATCGTCTCCGAGGTGGGGCGCACGACCAGGGGCTCCTCAAGGGGCGCGTCGACCTGCAGCCGGCCATCGACATTGGCCAGCCGGTGATGCGTGACCAGCGCCACCTCGGCGGCGAAGCCTTCGACATGCTCGGCCTCCCGCTGCATGTATTGCAGGGGGATGAACAGGGGGAAATAGCAGTTGCGGTGGCCGGTTTCCTTGAAGCGGCGATCCAGGATCGACTGGATCCGCTCCCAGATGCCGTAGCCCCAGGGCTTGATCGTCATGCAGCCGCGCACGGGGGCGGGCTCGGCCAGATCGGCGGCGCGCACGACGGCCTGGTACCAGCCGGCATAGTCCTCGGCGCGCGTGGGGGTGACGGCGGTGGTCTTGCTCTGTGTCATCGGAGGTGTTCCTGGCGTGGGGAGATGCCTGGCGTGCAGGCAGGAACGGACGGTCCGGACGCAACGACGCACGGGCCGCGGCGCGGACCGGGCCCGGGAGCGTTGCGTGAGGCTGGAAAGCCTTGGCTTGGACGGTCCGGACGCGGTCAGCGCGCCGGGAACGGTCGCCCGATGGTGGGAACGAGGGCAGACACGACCCATCCGCCGCCGCAGGCGGTGGAGCAGGTTTCGTGCTGGGTGCCGGCGATGATCACCGGAAATCCTCGTTCAAAGTTGCCGCCAGCAATGACGGCAGCAAGAGACTAGCGGATCGGCCCTGGCGCGGGAAGCACGTCACGACATCTGTCAGAGGGCTGTAAAGGTCTTCGCGTAACCTCTCCCGCCTGGCGGGAGAGGTCGGGCTCGCGCAGCGAGACCGGGTGAGGGCTGGCCCGGGCCTCGACAAAGAGCCCTCACCCGGAGCCGCTTCGCGTCTCCGACCTCTCC